>JASFFK010000079.1:0-8556 GCA_050124335.1 Chromatiales bacterium
ATCATCGACTTCACTCTCTCCAACTGCCTGCACTCGGGTCTGAGACGCATCCTTGTTCTGACACAGTACAAGTCCCATTCATTACAGGAACATCTGCGTGATGGCTGGTCTATCTTCAATCCCGAGCTGAATGAATACATCACACCGGTTCCGCCGCAGATGAGGACAGGCGAAAAATGGTATGCCGGTACGGCAGATGCCATCTACCAGAACCTCAACTTGCTTGAAGAAAGCGGTGCGGAGTTTGTGCTTATCCTGTCCGGCGATCATGTGTATCGCATGGATTACGCGTCCATGCTGGAATTTCATGCCGATCATGACGCCGCAGCCACAGTGGCCTGCATGGAAGTCGGACTGCATGAAGCGCGCGGATTCGGTGTCATGTCAGTCGACCAGACTGGCCGGATTCTCTCTTTTGAAGAAAAACCGTCGAAACCCGATACACTGCCAGACAACCCGGACTATGCCCTGGCTTCCATGGGCATCTATGTCTTCAACAGGGATCTGCTGCTTGATGAACTGTTTCGGGATAGCAAGGAAAAAGATTCCAGCCATGACTTCGGCAACGACATCCTGCCACGCTTGATTGGCGAGCAGCAGGTATACGCATACCCGTTTGGAGGTCTTGAAGGCCGTGTCTCGCAGGACAGGTACTGGAAAGACGTGGGTACACTGGATGCCTACTACGATGCAAACATTGCGATGCTGAATCCGGTGCCGCCGCTGAATCTCTACCAGCGTGACTGGCCCATTCGCAGTTACACTGCCCAGAGCCCGCCGGCTCGCACGGTTCCGGGAGAGGATGGTTATGATGGCGTCATTTACAA
Source organism: Chromatiales bacterium (assembly GCA_050124335.1). Classification (GTDB taxonomy): domain Bacteria; phylum Pseudomonadota; class Gammaproteobacteria; order Chromatiales; family Chromatiaceae; genus Sva-25. The sequence goes on from JASFFK010000079.1 coordinate 828, forward strand.
TGCATCGCTCGCCGGTGGCACCGTGATCAATGGCGGCGTGGTCAAGCACTCCATCCTGTCAGCCTGGGTGAGGCTCGAACATGCCTCCCTGGTCGAGGACAGCATCCTGTTCGACAATGTTACTGTCGGAGCCGGGGCAAAACTGAAACGCTGCATCGTCGATAAACACGTGCGAATCCCCGAGGGCGAAACTATCGGTTACGACCTGGAGCGTGACAGGCAGCGTTTTACAGTCAGCGAGAATGGCGTAGTGGTAGTCGGCAGACGAGTCGTTTTTGACTGATCAGGATATTTCGGGGTCAGAGTAAAAATTCCTTATCTATCGACAAATCGGAGAGTTGCCAAATCCGAGTTTTTACTCTGACCCCAATCTTTCCAATCTTCAGAGTTGCGTGTGCCGCACGTACATGGCGCCAAGCAGGATCACCAATAGCAAGCCCCACACAAAAATGTACACCGGGGTGGACTGCCTGGCTTTCTGCTTTTCCAGCCAGGTCCGTGGTTTGACACCCCGATACAGGAACACCAGCTTTGCCGACAGGTTGACACACACAACGTTGACCGCGAGCAACAGTGCAGCGCCCAGCGCGTAATCATACTGCCCGATACCCAGCATCATACCGAACGTTGCAGTCGGCGGCAGCAGAGCGACAGCCACCATGACCCCGACAAGGGCGGATGAGATACCGGTCGCCAACGACAACACGGCAGCTGCTCCGGATGCGAGCGCCAGCAACACACCCGAGATGCCGACGTCGGTCCGTGCCAGGATCTCACTGCCAAGCGGTTCGATTTGCAACAGCATTCCAGCAACATATGAGAGAACCAGCGCGAATCCAAGACCAGCAAAACTGGTCTTGAGCGCAGACCACATCAGGCGCGTGTCTCCGAGTGAGGTGGAAAAGGCCAGTGCGATATTCGGGCCAAGCAGGGGCGCAATCACCATGGCGCCGATAATGACGGCGACATTGTTCTCGACCAGTCCGATGGTGGCAACGATGGTCGACAGGAATACCAACAGAAGATAGTTGCCATCCAGCTTCGCGCCCTTTTCAATCTCGTTGTAGAGTTCCTCGCGGGTGCCGGTCACGCTGCGCCCCTCATCCCCGTCCTCTTTCTCTGCCGGCCTTGGCAAGGTCACTTCAAGCGGCAGGACATTGATCCTGGCTCCCTCCGTACTACCGATCGCGGATTGCAGTGCATCAAGCACCACCTGTCTTTTTTCAGGCCTGACGATCATACTGACGACGACCCGATCCTCCTCGCTGGTCGAACCGCACCAGAAATCAACCACCTCGTGCTGTTCCGCGATGCTGCGCAAAGTGTCCTCATGACCGGCGTTGACAATTACCTCGATGATTTTCATGACAGTGTCCTGAAGGGGAACAGGGGACAAACCATGGTGTTTTCCTTTTTCATTGATCAACCGGATTGATATTCGGGGATAGCATGTAAATCAAATCACTCGAATAACTGACCGGCTGACAGATTGCGTACTTTGACTCTGCCACGAAACTCTCTGGCTTGTATGGAAATAGCGGTACAGGTCAGCTAAGTTCACTCATCTGGCGCTAAACAAGAAATGATTCTATGGGAAATCGTGATTTTGTACTTGGCCTTGGCGGCGGCGGTGGTCGTGGCCTCGCGCATCTCGGTGTTTTGCAAGCCCTTGATGAGCACGACCTCAAGCCCGGCGCCATTATCGGCACCAGCATCGGTGCGTTGTTTGGTGCAATGTACGCACTCTACAACGACGCCGAAGTTGTCATTGACAGAGTGATGGAGGTCCTGACTTCCGATTCGTTCAAGCATCTGCACTTGCCTCACTTGAAAGAAGCGGAAACCGAGGATCAAACCTGGCTTGGAAGGCTGACTGCATCCGCTCGACAGTCCGTGTTGTATACACGCGCAGCCACAGGCATTGCACTGACCGATACCGATGCGATGCACGATATAGTCAATCACCTGTGCAAGAGCAGCGGGTACGATGGTTTATCCATTCCACTCCATATCACGGCTGTTCACTTCCCCAGTGGTGAGATCGAATTATTCTCAAATGGCGATTTGACCAGGTGCCTCGTGGCAAGCATGGCGATTCCGGGTGTCTTCGAGCCGGTTGATATCGAGGGACGGCTGTATGTCGATGGCGGTATCGCCTGTGAACTCCCGGCAAGGGAGGCCAGGATGATCGCGAAACCGGGTCAAACCGTCGTCGCTGTTGACGTGGGTGCGCGCCCCGACCCGAACAACATCCCGGACACAGTCATCGGCATGCTTGACTGGTCAATCAGGATCAAGTCGCATTACTTGCGTGAATACAAGGCCGAATATTGCGATGTTTTGATTGAACCTGTACCCGGTTTCAGGCAATGGAGCGACTTTTCTCATCCCGGACAGGAAATCGAACGGGGAAGACAGGTGGCGATGGAAAAGATGCCCGAACTCATCAAGTTGCTACAGGATTAATCATCGGGATCAGACCAGGGTTTGTCCTCTATATTCGGTATATTCGGGAGGCTCTGTCTGTCCCCGTTTTTGTGTAGTAACGCTCGGGCCCGATGGTTTTGAGTAATGCCAGTGCGATCAGCTCCCTGTCCACGTCGCCCTGCTGGCTGAACAGGTGCTGGATCTTGCCGTCTGCCCCGGGCGCCGCCGCATTAATACCGGGGGTAATCGCCTCGCCCATGGAAGAGACCATACAGCCCTCCGGTGCAACATTCAGCACCAGGTCGTAACCCTCGCGCAGTTTCAGCAAGGCCTCACCGACATAGGGCACCAGTTCGCCACCTGGTCGCCTTGTGGGGATCAGCACTCCGGCGACATCGAGAATATGTTCCATCGACTCAGGCATCCGGGCATTGGCTGCCCGGTAGAGCGGCCTGGCAAGCACCTCGCGCAGCATGAACTGGATCGCCTTCAGGCCAGCCAGCTGCTTTCTCTTGTGGCGCCGCAACTTCTTCAATTCCTTGCGCACGGCAACATCCCGGGTACGTTGCAACTCCTCTGTGCTTTCACTGATCGACTCGCGAACGTCCATCAGCATGCCGGCGATTTTGTAATCGAGAAAACTCCACACCGGGGTATGGGTCACTTCGAACTGGCGGAAGCCGAGTGTTGCGAGCAGCGCCCGGTCGATTTCCTCGAACTGGGCGACGCGCATGTAGGCCTCGCCGTCGACGTGGACGCGGCTGGCCCCGTCGGGCAGGGGGTGTGCGCACCATTTCGTCGCAAACTCCCTGATCATGCGCTGCAGGTCACTGTGGTGAAGGCCCCACGCGAAGTAGTTGACCAGGTACCTGACACCGGGAACCTTCTCTGTCGTTTCGGCAAGACGCAGAGCCGCAGGCCCGGGGCGGATATGGTTCTCGAGGTAGTCATACAGCTCTGCCTTGAACGCGCGGTATGCATCAATGAACGCCTGGTAGTCGGTATAATCACGACATCTCGAGCTGCCCCTGGCAAGCAGTTCGTGGAGCACGCCCTGCAGGATGATGCCCTGTGCTGTGCGCACGAAAAGCCAGCGCGGCAGGCCAAAGTCGTACGCTTCGTCCTCGTGACCGACGAGGAACTGCATGACGAACTCTTCGGCCTGATGCTTGCCGCCGCTCTTCTCCTGCCGGTTGGCGAAGAGTTTGTGTGTCTCCACATACTGGCCCTGGCGACACGGCCCGTTACCCTTGTTGTTGAAGATCAACAGGCGACGCTTGTTGGCAAAAACCGGATCACTCTTTCGTCGTCGCCTGAAATCCTCGATCGCTGTCATGACATCGCCGTAGACGGCAGCAAGCGGTGCACAGACCGCATCCCCCGACACGGAGCGGCCGTTCTTGATTGCAGCCTGCAGGTCGTAGCTCTCGTCGTAGAGATCGACGACGGTGAGACCGGCGCTGCGAAAGATCGATGTCACGACACGATGGTCTGACAATGTCGGCAAATAGATCGCATCGGTTTCCGGATTGACCGGTTCGTCGTTGACAAGGCGGTCGAGCAGTTTCACCTCGAAGTTCTCTTCAGCGTTCACCTTTCTCAACTCGTCGTGCAGCCCTGTTTCGAGCTGCTTGACGTAGGTATTCATACGGTTCTCGAGGTGTGCCAGTTCCTTGATGACGGCATCGGACTGGATGAGCAGGTAGGGGCGCTGCCTGGTCAGCTCGGCGATCAGCTGGTTGGTCACACTGTCCGGGCCACAGAGAAAAGTCGACACCTGGATCACGGGCATCAGCGCATCCGACTCCTCCTCGATACGACGAAACACCTCCTTCAGCCCCGGGTGACCGGTGACCTTGTGCAACTCCCGCCGGGCGCACGCATCGGCCAGCGTCGCGATCATGTGCGGATTACGCCAGTAAAGATGTTTGAACGCCGGGTTGTACTCGGCATCGAGCAGGTAGCCGGGTATACCCGCCATGTTCTTGTCACGCAGCAGGCGACCGACATGGCTGTCATAGATACCCGGATTGAGGATGTATTCCCGCCCCATGACCAGTGCCACCTCGCGCCCTGCATCGAGCGCCTCGCTGGCGAGTCTTGCTGCAAAATCCGCAGCATCCGTCCTGAGCTGTTGCTGGACCTGCAATGCATTGTCGACGATGGAACGGAATGCATCAAAAGAGACGCTCTTGCCGTAGTGCTCGAAGACCGGCTGCAGGCGTGAATAGATCCTGTTCGCTATCAGCTCTGCATCGAGCGTTTTCAGGCTGACATGAAAAAGATGAAGACGGGCTTCCGGATGCCGGGACTCGGCGAGCTTGCGCGCGACCGCCATGCCGCCCTGGTTGATGGTGCAGGTACGACCGAGCGAATGCCTGGCCGGCAGGTATGTGATCTGCGGCGCAAGGATGATGCCATGCGGTTTTGAAGCGAGACGCAGCATCTGGCCGACAGCACCGATATGCGGTGCGCAGGTATCGATGTGAAAATGTGGCTGGGCATCGATGACGTCCGAGTCCTTCAGGTTGTCGACGTGCACCGGGATGCCAAGCGGTGTGAACAGGGAGGCAAGGAACATGGACCACTCGGAGACTGCAAAGCTGCGCGGAATAACCAGGCGGTCCGGATCTTCCGAGTGAGGCAGGCGTTCATCGATGAAATTCCAGATCTGCCCGTAAGTGTCCGGGCTGCCCTTGCCCTTCACCGCTCCGGCGCCCTTGGAACCGAGCAGCTCGTTGATCGCCGTACAGCCGCCGAGACTGAAGCTGAACTTCCTGCCATCGTCGCTGCAGCCGGTCAGGTGTGAACGGTTGCAACGCGCCGCGGCATCACCACAGGCAGCCCCTTTGCACTGGATGATTCTCTTCGAGTACTTCTTGTCGATGAAGGTATCAAGTGTGATATCAATCGCCTCTGCGGAGGCCTGATCGACGAGAGTGCGGATGAGACCGATACAGGCTCGATGACCGGGGTCCGGTGGCACCAGGCAGTAGATGTCGTCGCCGACGAAGTCCTGCATGCGATCGGCGACAGCAAGCGGCAGAGGTTCACTAAGCATCGTCTGGCCATGCAGCAGGGCCACCGTGCGACCTGGCAACTCGATCTGGTTCCATAGCGTGCGCGCCATGTTCTCGACGATTGCCCGGTTCGCCGAGGCGAGGATCTCGTCACGACCATACCCCTCCGCCTGCAGCTTGCGCGCGTTTTCCATCAGGAAGACGGCACAGGTCGCATTGATCGCATAGCTCCGGTCGGCGTTGTAGGCAAGCTCGCAGGCCTTGTCGATATTCTCCAGGCAGAACATCGCCGTCAGCGTGTCCATGAGACTGCCGGTACCGGCAGAACACTTGACGTTCATGGCATTGTCGAACAACTCGGCCTGCTTCAGTGCGATGGAGGAGATCTTGGTGTCCTCACCACCGATATCGACCAGCAGGCAGAACTCTTCGTTCACCCCCTCGATGCCGGCTGACTTCAAACGCTCGATGTGCTCCCGCGCATAGTCGATGGAGCCGTGCGCGTGGGCATAATTCTCGACCAGCACCGAGACGCGATCGGCGAGCTGCGGATAGATACTCGCCAGCGCCTTCTGTACCTGGTAACGCGCGCTGCCGGTAAGGCCGATCTGCAGGATACGGAGCATGTCGACGCCCTTCGACCTGATGTCCGCGAAGATCTTCTGGATCGTTTCGATGGTATCGCCGGCGTTGGACCAGGACCCCTTGTAGAACAGGGCTTCGCCTCTGGCGTCGCTGATGATGAGTTTCGCCATCGTCGAGCCGACGTCGAGCCCGAGCATGACCGGTGTCGAGCGCAGCTGCTGAGGATCGAAGCCGGCCGGTACATTGTTGGGTATACGCCTGTAGAGATTCCTCGACTCGAGATCAGCCCGAACGTCTCGCAACGAGGGATACTCGATCAGCTTCTGTGCCGGCAGGACTCGCCTGTCCGGTTGCGAGAAATTGCCTCTGCCGACGACCTGTTGCAGATGACGCAGCCCCCTGAGAGGAAACGAACCATCGCTGTCATGACGGACATCGGTTATGCCGGTGAACTCGAGATAGTCCCTCGCGCAGTCCCGGGCATACTGCCAGTTGAAGATTCCGCCGCTGAGCCAGACGCTGTCAAACCCTCCATGCAGCTTCTTGCAGGCCTTCAGCACCTCGGACTTGAGGGTGACCGCCAGCGCAAAATCGAGCGGGATGCCCTGGTTCTTGTCCGAAATGGTTGCAGATGCTGCGAAGACCCCGCAGCGGTCGGCGCGAATGTTGACTTCTTCGCGGCGCTCGCGATTCTTTTCACCGATATAGTTGGCGAGAATGGTATCGACTGCGCTTCGCTCGATATCGAGTTTCTGCAGTACGCGGTCAAGGTTGATGCCGGAACCGGCACCGCAGCGCGGATTGACGCTGAGCATGTCATCCCTGAGCTTGCCTGCTTCGTCGATGCCGATGATGACGTAGCCTGACGCGGAGAGCTCGATGATGCCAAGAGGTTTGTCCTCGAGCAGGCTGCGCGCAGCAGACCATAGGGCAGCCGCGGGCAGGATCAATTCGCCACGGCCGATCTGATGGCGAACCGTTTCCTGCAGTTTGCCTGTTATGTAGATACCGGTTGAACCCGGAAGACGATCGAGACCATGGCTGGTGACAGCGGCGCCAAGATCTTCGTTGCCTGGTATGGAGAGTGTGCCAAGTTCCAGGCCCCGTTCATCGCAAGCCAGTATACGGATGCTGCTGACGCCGGCGTCGATATAGAGATTGCCTGCGCGTTGCAGCGTGGCAATGAACGGGCCCTCGATGGTCAGGCCCTTGTTGTCAGTCATAATCTCTATCCATGTTCACATGGCTATCTGGCAATAGTAATCAATCCGTCACGAACATTTAAGGAACGGGAGGAAAGCGGGTCACTACCCTTATACCTGCAATCCAGGGAAAACAGAATGATCTGCCCCGCTTTTACGGACAATTGATGAAGGTTAAGTGCCGGTTTCTGGAACCATCCCGGGATCTGGAGGATACTGATCCCCGGAAGACTGAACTTTCAGGAGACCCCAGATGTTCTTTTCCAGGTCCGATAAACCATATTATCTGTCGCGCAGCGATGTTAACCATCCGCTCTCCAGCTTCTCGAAAGCCGGGTTTGAGCTGGACGGTTCCGAGTGGCCCTCCGTTGAGCATTACTATCAGGGCATGAAGTTCGAAGAGGGTGAACTTCGCGAGTCGATAAGGGCTGCGAATCATCCGGAAAAGGCGAGACAGCTGGCCGAAGACAACAAAGGGGCAGTCCGCAAGGACTG
>JASFFK010000080.1:0-8512 GCA_050124335.1 Chromatiales bacterium
TAGCTGACGATGTCGGGCTGGCCGAGATCTTTTTCGAGGAACTGCTCACAGTAGCTGCAGCGCTTCTGCCCGAAATAGACCACGATGCCTTTCTTGCCTGCTGCAAGCGCCTCCTCGAGATCCTTGCGCAAATCACCAAAGGAGAGCTTGAACCAGTCCGGGTAGACCAGCTCCTCTTCCAGCATGGTGTCATCAAAGGGGTAGGCATCATCGCTGCCTTCCGCGCTGAAAGCCGGCAATGGTGCAGCGGTCAGCAGGACCAGCAGCAGGAATGGATGCAACCGCATGGCAACTCCTCGGTGTGTTTGTCGTTATATCAGGAGCGGTCTCCCGGGAACCGCTCTATCTGGACTCGAGCGTGTTGAACCTGTAGACGAGGCCGACATCCAGGACCTCTGTATCAAGGTCGCCCTTCAATGACCTGAGTTTACCTGCCATGAGGGCAAAATCCAGATTCTTCGAGAGCCTCCAGCTCAGCCCGGCCATTGGCTGAAGGATAGCGCCACCGCTTGTATTGATGCCGCCTCCTCCGGCAGGGCCGGCCAGCAACTCGGCCCGGATTGACAGGCGGTCTGAGAGCATCTGCCTGTACCCTGCACCAAGCAGGCCCGTCGCGTACCCGCCCGCATCCCCCTCGTAAGCCGCCGCTGCCTGGCCCGTTACGTAGAAACGCTCGGAGAGCATGCGATCAGCCTTCATGGCGATGAGGTTGACTTCGCCGCCACTTGCATCCTTGCGCAATGAGGGATCTGAAAGGTAGGTGACATGGGAAACGCGCAACGCCCACTTGCCTGTTCGGAGAGATTCCGGAGGGATCCGGTTTGCCTCGTTTGCAGGGGTCGCCATCCCTGTTGCATAGCGCAGTGAGAGACGCGCCATTTCGGCCTCGAAAGTGCCATCCGGCGCATCGATGATGCCGTAATCGAGACCGAGCGAGAGCGCATCTGTCAGGGCCAGTTCTGCGCCGAGACTCGCCTTGTAGATGAAACCGCCACCGGTATCGATGCTGCCGCCGCCCGCCGCACCGGCGGAAAGCCGGGCCTGTATGGCGATCCTGTCAGTCAGGGGATAACGATACCCGACACCACCGAGCAGTTCGGCATAGCCGTCGGCATCACCGCGAAACGCGGCTGACGATTCGAGAAAAAACCAGGCGTTGTCGTTGATGAAACGGCCGAGCTCGATACCGGCAAGCGTCATCGCCTGCACGCCTGTGGCCTCTCTGACACTGTCGGTGGGTGAATAGTGTTGCAGCGCTGGCGCGATATAAACCGGCGCCATGCGTAAATCGAGCCCGGAAAGATCACCAACTTCGTCGTCATCGGTGAAGAGACTGCGAAAAGGAAACTCCGCGACGAGGGTAACCTGGTCGCTGTCGATATTGCCGTTCGGAAACCGGACCATCGAGTATTCGAGCCCGAGCGAGAATGTCCCGAAATCGTAGAGCGCCCCGGCATGCGGCCTGAGCATGAGGCCACCGCCCTGCGGGGCCGCTCCGCCACCGCCGCCACCGACAAAGAGACCGCCATCCAGCACGAGTCTGCCGGCCCGGTAGCGCAGGCCGAATTCGCCCCCGCCCGTGAAGAACCCGCCGCGCTGCCCGGAAACCGCGCTGTAGACACCGAGGCCGTAGTAGAAGGATGAATGCTCATCGAGCTTGCTGTCGATCAGGTAGCCGAGACCGAGCAGGCCAAGTTTCTCGCTCCCGGGCAGCGTCAACTCCTCGTAGCTGGTTCGCACCCTGTTGTCGACGAGCAGGATATCCGCCGCAAGATGGCACGGCAGGAAGAAAAAGAGCGAGAGCAGGACAAAGCGTTTCTTCATGAGATCTGCAATCGGCACCAGCAAAGGCGTGATGTCTCCATCCATGTTGACTGTTTCATGAACAAACTTTAACAGACACGGTCACCCGTGGCTGTGACAAGGTCAGAGAGATTGACCGCCTGCTAGAGTGTCGCGATCAGCACAGCACGCAGGGGTGAAGGATAGCCCTCGACGGTTCTGGACGGATCCGAGGGATCGAGAAAATCGGGCAGCGAATCGAACTGCATCCACTCGGTACTGTGCTGTTCATCGACACCCGTCCGGTTGAGATCGGCGACATGGACATCGCGAAAACCAGCGCGCTCCATCCAGCGCACGAGCGTTGGCGGGGATGGCAGGAACCAGACGTTACGCATTTGAGCATATCGCTCTGCTGGCAGCAGAACCTCGCCCTCTTTTCCCTCGATGACCAGTGTTTCCAGTACGAGCTCGCCCCCGGGCTTGAGGAACGACCTGAGTTGCAGCAGATGATCGATCGGTGAACGGCGGTGATAGAAAACTCCCATCGAGAAGACAGTGTCGAAAGCAAGCTGGTCGGACGGCAGCTGGTCCACGCCGAGCGGCAACAGCCAGGCAGGCCATTTGTCGCCCACAAAGTGACGTACAGCTGCAAACTGGTGCATGAAAAGCCAGTTGGGATCGATACCGAGGACAAGTCGCGCACCCTCTCCCGCCATGCGCCAGACGTGGTAACCGTTACCACATCCGATATCGAGCACGCAGCGATCTCCGAGTGGCCTGATATGTGGAAGGATACGCTCCCATTTCCAATCAGAACGCCACTCGGTGTCGATCTGGACACCGTGCAGGTGATAAGGCCCCTTGCGCCACGGACTGAGGCGCAACAGTCGCTCTTTCAGCGCTGCGACCTGCTGTGGTTGCAGTGCATCACCCGCTGCAGTCACGGATGAGGCCTGCAGTTCGACAAGTGATGCCTCGATCTCCGGCAGATCATCGAGGGCGGCACGCCAGCGCGGGAGATCGCCATGCTGGCGGTTTCGTATCTCGTTTTCCACCTGGCCCGGCAGCTGTTGCGCCCATTGCCTCATGCCGGCCTGCTGCAGTGCCTGCACGAGGGAATCCATCCTGAAGAAATCGAGGTCGGGCATCAGTTCCTGATTGCAATGAAGGAGCTGAAACCGAGGCACTGGAACCACTGCTCGACGCGTCCAAAGCCTGCCTGTTGCAGCCTGTCGACATGCGCCTGCGCAGTTTCCGGAACGAGGATGTTTTCAAGCGCCGTGCGTTTCTGACTGACCTCGAGCTCCGAGTAACCGTTGGCCTGCTTGAAAGCGTGATGCAGGCCGGTGAAAAGGTCATCCGGCATCGCGAGCTTTTCTGAGAGGATCAGCACGCCGCCAGGCATCATCCCCTCAGCGATACGCCTGATCATGCTGTCACGTTCATTCACCGGGATGAACTGCAAGGTGTAGTTGAGTACGACAACAGAGGCCTCTTCAAGTGTCACATCGCGCATGTCTGCACAAGTGAAGGTGACATCGACGGAAGCCGGATAGTCATGGGCATGGCACAGATCGAGCATCGCCTGCGAACTGTCGATGGCATGGATTGTAGCAGGCTGTCCGAGCTGGCGAGCGATCGACAGTGTCGATGCGCCCTGTGAACAGCCGAGGTCGTAGATGCGACTGCCCGGCTGGTAATAGCGTGCTGCGATAACCCCCGTCAGCGCGATGACGGTGCCATACCCCGGGACAGAGCGCCGGATCATATCCGGGAAGACAGCTGCAACCTTGTCGTCGAAAACGAAGGCCTCGACATCCGCCAGCAGGTCAGCATAGAGACGGTCCCGCCTGTCACTCATGGTCTTGCCACCCGTCCCCGTCATCGATGGTGATCTCCAGACCCTGGCCAAACCGTCTTCTGGCAGCAAGGTCCGCCCCCGTGAAGCAGCCGTTGCACTGTCCTGAAGGATTCACCTGACCAGCCAGGTCTCTCCCGCAGATGCCCGCACTGCAGCCAGGCGCCTTCCGTTCACTGTTACCGATTCGTTTCATCCTCGAAGATCCGCACAAGCCAGACTCTGGGTAGCTGCCCAGCCGGCGTCTTCCTGCCGGGCCCAGCCAACCGTATGTTGCCTGATATCGCTTTCGGCTGCAGCCTCTGCAACAGCCGGGAGCGTTAGAAACTCGCGCGAGGATCCCTTCCACATCACGATCATCTTCTCGACCAGAGCGGGGCTCTCGTCTGAAGAGATACGCCAGTGCTGCCCGGCAGGCAGGATCTTCTGACTGGAGGCAAAGAGTTCCTCATGCAGTGTCGACTCCTGATATTTGCCGGTAGCGCGCAAGACGGACAATGGCACGAGTGTCACCGGCAACTGGACACAACGGCTCTCGATTGACTGCATGACAGGAAAAAAAGGGCTCTTGCCAAGAACGTCGGAAGCAAATGCCAGATCGGCCTGTTGTTCGAATGCGAACAGCCATGGATTCACCTGAAAATCGGTCGCTGCATGGCTTGCAGGATTCACATTGAAGAGATCCTGCCAGCTTTCAAGAGCGCGTTTCCACTGACCGCGTGTCCATTCCCTGTCGGCATGCGCTGCCCTGGATGCCCAGGCGGAAGTGTCCCAGGGTGCCATGCCCAGGTCATGGCCTGCCTTTTGGATCGCACGAAAAATATCCGCATGTGCGAGAAGATGGTTCGATGCAGTGAGGCGCCTGAAAAAGCCGCTGTCGCGGCCCGGACCGAGAGAGATGAAAAACGTCACCCTGAGCTCGTAGGCACTGAACAGCGCCAGCAACCGCTCCAGACCGGTCGTTGCACCTGAAACGGTCTCGACGGTGACACTGATGGTCGTTCGCATGACCCGTGAAGAGAATGCTCAGTCGGTCGCGCAGCTGCCTGACTTTTCGTAGACAGACATGATGGCCTTGAGCTCCCTGAGAACGGCACGATTCTCTTCAGAGGAAAGCTGGAGGGTTTCCGGCAGCCTTTCTCCCTCCTCGAGCACAGCGATGTCTTCCCATACGGCCCTGCAACCCTTCTTGCAGAGATGCTCGACACAGGACTCGACAGCGCGTGATTTCATGGCTGAAATGATTGATACACCGGACATGTCATTATGAAGCTTCCGGGAACCTGTTCTCAAGCCGCCCACAGGTCACCGGCTCCCCGCGTCAATGACCGGCGCCCTTGAGCGCGTTGACCATGGACTCGCAGACATCCTTGGCATCACCGAAAACCAGCGAGCAGTTATCCTGGTAATAGAGCAGGTTTTCAACACCCGAGTATCCGGGACGCATGGAACGCTTGATGACGAAAACGTGGCGCGCCTTGCCTGCCTCCAGGATCGGCATGCCATAGATCGGACTCGACGTATCATCCTTCGCTGCCGGATTGACGACATCGTTGGCACCGACAATCAGCGCCACATCGGCAGTGGCGAACTCGGGGTTGATCTCATCCATTTCAACGACGTTATCGTAGGGAATATCAGCCTCGGCCAGCAGGACATTCATATGTCCGGGCATGCGTCCTGCAACAGGATGTATCGCAAATTTCACTGCGACACCGCGTCCCTCGAGCTGATCCATGAGTTCCTTGAGTGCATGCTGGGCCTGCGCAACCGCCATGCCGTAACCGGGAACGATCAACACCTTGTTGGCATCTTCCATCCAGTAGATGGCGTCCTCGACAGCTGCTGACTTGACACCCTTTTCTGCAGCCTCTCCTGCAACGCTTGAATCACCTCCGTCACCGCCGCCGAAACCACCGAAGACCACGTTGATGATCGAACGATTCATGGCGCGGCACATGATGAGCGAAAGGATAGCGCCCGAGAAACCGACCAGGGCGCCGACAATGATCAGCAGGTTATTCTCCAGGGTGAACCCGGTTGCGGCTGCAGCCCAGCCCGAGTAGGAGTTCAGCATCGAGACGATGACCGGCATATCGGCTCCACCGATGGGGATGATCAGGGTGAAGCCGAGCACGAAGGCGAGGATGGTCATCATGGCCAGCGAGGTCACGCTCTCGGTCATGGCGAAGTGGATGCCGAAGCCGATGGCCGCAATGGCGATGAGCGCGTTCAGCAGGTGCTGACCCTTGAAGATCACGGGCTTGCCGGAAATGATGCCCTGCAGCTTGCCGAAAGCGATGACCGAACCGGAGAAGGTAATGGCGCCGATGATGATGCCGGCAGAGAGTTCACCCATGAGTACCGGGTTCAGCAAACCGGCCGACTGCCTGTTGATAAAGGTGCCAAGCGCGACGAGCACAGCGGCCATACCGACAAAGCTGTGCAACGCCGCGACAAGCTGCGGCATGGCCGTCATCTGGATCCTGGCCGCGACCAGCGAGCCGATCACGGCGCCCGCCGCGATACCCGCGATGATGAAACCATAGGACCTGATCTCGGCACCCAGCAAGGTTGCCACGATGGCGATGGCCATCCCCGCCATTCCGTAGTAGTTGCCCCGGCGTGCGGATGCCGGGTGCGTCAGCCCCTTCAGTGCAAGAATGAAGAGGATGGCTGAGACCAGGTATGCGATGGCCTGGGCATTGACTGAGAGTTCCATTGTGCCGGCTCCTTATTTCTTGTCTTTTCTGAACATCGCCAGCATCCGGTTTGTCACCAGGAAGCCGCCGAAGACATTGATCGAAGCAAGGAAGACGGCGAAGAAGCCGATGATTTCCGTGACGGTGCCGGCGTTCTCGAATCCCGCGACCAGCAGCGCGCCGATGATCACGATACCCGAGATGGCATTGGTCAGTGCGACCAGGGGAGTGTGCAGTGACGGCGTGACGCCCCAGATCACCCAGTAGCCGATAAAGCAGGACAGGACAAAGATGTAGAGTGCAACCAGTGGTTCTGACATGGATCGGTTCTCCGGATTCTAGCTTCAGGCCTCGGTGACCAGTGCCGCCTGGGTGATCTCGTCATCCTCCAGGTTCTTCAGCACGGGGCCTTCTTCACCGGCGTCAAACATGATGCCGATCAGATTGAAAAGATTGTTCGCGTAAAACTGGCTGGCATCGGATGCCACCATCGAAGGGTAGTTGGTGTGGCCGACGATAATGACACCATGTTTTTCGACGACCTTGCCCGCTTCCGAGAGTGGGCAGTTGCCTCCCGTCGCAGCAGCGAGATCGATGATGACCGAGCCCTCGCGCATGCGCTCGACGACATCTGCAGGAATCAGGACAGGCGCCGGCCGACAGGGAATGAGTGCTGTCGTGACGATGACATGCGCCTTGGCGAGTTCGTCGGAGAGCAGTTCCTGCTGGCGCTTCTTCGCTTCATCAGACAACTCCCTAGCATACCCTCCCTCGCCTGTACCACTCTCGCCGACATCGATATCGATGTACTTGGCGCCCAGGGACTCGATCTGCTCGCGTGTCTCCGGGCGGATATCGTAGGCATGGACATCGGCGCCAAGACGACGCGCAGTGGCAATTGCCTGCAGGCCGGCAACGCCCGCTCCGAGCACGACCAGGCGCGCAGGCTTGGCAGACCCGGCAGAGGTCATCATGAGCGGCAGGAAGCGGCC
Source organism: Chromatiales bacterium (assembly GCA_050124335.1). GTDB lineage: Bacteria > Pseudomonadota > Gammaproteobacteria > Chromatiales > Chromatiaceae > Sva-25. Next base: position 7,338 of record JASFFK010000080.1, read on the forward strand.
ATAGTGGACCGCGGCCTCGATGACGGCGCGGTAACCGGCAATGTTGCTTTGCGAGGAGAGCGCGTCCATCGACTGTGCACGGGAAATCCGCGGAATGCGTTCCATGCCGATTGTTACGATGTGCTTCTCGAGCAGCTTGTTGATCGTGCCGTCATCCTCGCAATCCTCGAGATGGCTGATGAGAATCGCCTTCTCACGGAGCCCCTGGACGATTTCGGCGGTCGGTTTGCGGACGGAAAGGACCATGTCGGCTGCCAGCGCCTCGCTTCTGTCGACGAGCTGAGCCCCGGCCTCTGCATACTGCGGATCGTGGAAATGGGAGGGTTCGCCGGCACCCTTTTCGACAGCCACCTCGAACCCCTTTTTGACGAGCCTGGCGACGACGTCCGGCGTGCTTGCAACGCGCTTCTCCCCGTCGAACGTCTCTCTGATAACCCCGATCTTCATGCGCTTCTGTGTCAATGACTGAGTAAAATCGGACCATTATGGTGCGTGACGCGGTGCGACTCAACCGAAAAAATTAGAAATTGCTAATCTTCCCGGGCTTTTGCAGCCGGCGATTGCCTGAGTCTGACCATGATGACATGCCCGGCCGGGAGAGTCCCTGTGATAAACTCCGCGCAGCATTTTTTCGATGGATCTGCACCACATGAGTGAGCAAGCGCGCCTTCCCTGGTTTCCCGTCTCCTTCTTTTCCATGATCATGGGGCTTTCCGGCTACACGCTGGTCTGGATCAAGATCGACGAGCTCGGCATCCTCGGCTTTTCGCCTGTGGAAATCTTCGCCGCGCTGTCGATCGCGCTCTTCATTGTCTTGTCTGTGCTCTACACCATCAAGATTTTCAGGCATCGCCAGAGCGTCGTCGATGAGCTCAATCATCCGGCTATGCTGAGCTTTTTTCCAACCATCACCATCAGCCTGATTCTCATCGGTACCTTTCTGTCGACCTGGCTGCCATCACTGGCGTTGGTGATCTGGCTCATCGGCGCTCTCGGGCAGCTGGCCCTGACGCTCCTGATTCTCACGCGCTGGATACACCACGATCACTTCGAGATACACCACATCAGCCCGGCATGGTTTATCCCTGCCGTCGGCAACATCCTGGTGCCGCTTGCCGGTGTCGCGAATGCACCGATGGAACTCAACTGGTTCTTCTTCAGTATCGGGCTGCTGT
>JASFFK010000081.1:0-8498 GCA_050124335.1 Chromatiales bacterium
CCTGGTTGCAGGGCCGGAAGGAGGATTGACAGGCAGGGAGGTCGCCATGCTGCGTGCAGCAGGATTCCATGGCGTGAGACTCGGGCGACGCATACTCAGAACCGAAACTGCACCTGTCGCTGCGCTTGCAGCCATGCAGTTGCTCTGGGGCGATTTCTAATCCCCGCCTTTCTGCAGCATCTCAACCTCGATGCGTCTCCCTGCTCCCTCGCCGACCGCTCTTACCGAACCGATATGGGTGTTGAATTCGCCTTTGCTGCGGTCCTCGAAGTAGTGTCTCAGGGTCTGGTGCATGACCGGAAATGCCAGCTCTTTCCACGGGATCTCTGACTCTTCGAAGAGGCGAACATCGAGACTCTCCTCTCCGGGTGAAAAGACCGGTTCGTGCAATCGTGCACGAAACATCATGTAAACCTGATTGATGTGGGTTAGCGAGAATATGGTGAAAAGCTGCAGGATTTCGACCTCTGCACAGGCCTCCTCGCGTGTTTCCCTGCGCGCGCCCTCTTCGACGGATTCCCCGTTTTCGAGAAAACCGGCAGGGAGGGTCCAGAGACCATAGCGTGGCTCGATGGCTCGCCTGCAGAGCAACAGGCTGTCTCCATGCTCAATCAGGCAACCGGCAACGATGTTCGGGTTCTGGTAATGAATGATGCCACAGCTCACGGAGCTGCAGACATGTCGCGGGCGGTTGTCGCCCTCGGGTATCGTCACGGTTACCGTGGAACCGCAGTGGCTGCAGTATTTCATCTCATTACCTGTTTCTCTATCGGGACGGCTTGTGCTGCATGGCCCCGTGACGTCCGCTTCTGCTGTTTAGCGGCCAGGGGATTCTCTTCACTGAAATCCTAACACTGCTCTGGCGTCAACCGGCCGCCATCCCGGCAATGACCATGTGAATCACAGCAAGAGCTGTTGCCTGACTGGTGTGCAGAACCGGATACCCTGGATCCTCTCCCTGAACAAAAGCTTGGTCAGCGCTTGCCTGGCCTGATGAGCATTTCGAGTCCCTTCTCCTCGAGAACGGCCCGCATGTAGCTGCTGACATCCTCTGCGTCATCCATTTGCAACGCATTTTGCAGCCACTCCTCGGCCTGCTTCTTTTCAAGCGATCGTATGGTGCGCTTGACCCGCAACAGGCTGCCGGTACTCATACTCAGGCTGTCAACACCCAGACCGAGCAACAGGGGCGTCGCCAGGGGATTGCCTGCCATCTCGCCACAGACACCGACCGGACAGTTGTATTGCCTCGCGCCCTGGACAATCTGTTGCAGCGCCTGCAGAAGAGCCGGATGCAAGTCACTGTAGATGGCCGCTACGCGCGGGTTGTTACGATCGACAGCAAGCAGATACTGGGTCAGGTCATTGGTACCGGCAGAGATGAAATCCACACGTTTCGCTATCGCGGCGCTCTTGTAGACGGCAGCCGGTACTTCGATCATGACCCCGGTTTTCGGCATCGTGATCGCATAGCCCTCGCTGACGAGTTCCCTGTAGGCGCGCCTGATCAGTGCAGTCAACTCCTCGACCTCGCTCACGGAGCTGACCATGGGCATCATGATATGCAGATTTCCAAGTCCCGAATTTGCACGCAACATGGCGCGGACCTGGGTCAGGAAAATCTCGGGGTGGTCGAGCGAGATCCTGACTCCGCGCCATCCAAGGAAAGGATTGGATTCGGATACCGGAAAATACGGCAGGGGCTTGTCTCCACCGATGTCGAGTGTCCGTAATACGACGGGCCTCGGGGCAAAGGTTTCAAGTACCTTCCTGTAGTTTGCGTACTGGGTATCTTCGCCGGGGAAGCGATCCCGAACCATGAACGGAAATTCGGTTCTGTAGAGGCCGATACCCTCTGCCTCCTGTATGCCAAAGTGGCTCATTTCGGAAAGCAACCCGGTATTCAGATAGAGAGGCACATGGTGGTGATCGAGCGTCTCTGCCGGCAGGCCGCTGAAATTCATCAACTCCCTGCTCAGTGCTTTTTCCTCGTTGAGGAGTCGACGGTATTCCCGGATGACGGTCTGCTGCGGCGAAATGTAGATACGGCCAAGGTAGCCGTCAATGATGAGGGCGCGTCCCTCGAGCTGGGTGACAGGCAGATCAGTGACGCCCATGACAGCCGGCACACCGAGTGCGCGTGCAAGGATGGCCACGTGGGAAGAGCTCGACCCCTTGGCCGAGATCACGCCCGCAAGCCGGTCCTGGGGGACCTCCGCAAGCTGCATGGCACTGACCTCGTCGCCGACGAGAATCGTCTCCCGCGGATAATCGACAGGCGCCGGGGATTCTTTCTGCAGGTGCTGCAGTACACGCCGGCCAAGATCGCGAATATCGGATGCCCGCTCGCGCAGGTAGGCATCATCCATGGCGTCGAAGACACGGGCATGTTCCTCGATCGTCTCGCGCAATGCGCCCGGGGCCCAGTTATTCTCCTGTTCGATCAGGAAAAGCGCGCGCTCCAGCAAGGCTTTTTCAGACAGCATCATGACCCAGGCATCAAAGAGTGCCTGGTCCTCGGCAGGCAACTGCCCTTCCATCTGGCTCTTGAAGTGCCTGAGTTCCTGCTTGACGGTCTCGATTGCCTCCTTGAGACGCCGTTTTTCCTTGCCTGTGTCAGAAATCTTGCGGTCTGGAACGGTATTCAGCAAGGCAGGCTGGTAAGCAACGATGCCGGTGCCGATCGCGACCCCCGAGGAACTTGCATTGCCCTTCAGGAAAAGCTCTGTAACGACGCCGTGGTTGTGCAATCGGGCAAGTTCGCCACTTGCACGTGCATGATTGATGGCGCTTGCAAGCTGGGCTGCAAGGGTCAGGACGAATGTGACTTCCTCGTCGTCATATTTCCTCGAGATCTGCTGACGAATGACGAGCACACCGAGCACTTCCCGATTGTGTACGATCGGTGCGCCGAGAAAGGCGTGGTAGCGGGTCTCACCCGTCTCGGATATCGCGAGGTAATTCGGATGGTTGGAGGCATCATCCAGATTGATATGCTCGGCACGTTCTGCGACCAGGCCGACCAGTCCACGGTGCAACGGCAGGGCAACCTTGCCAACAGCCTCGGGACGCAAGCCGTCTGTGGCCATGAGGACATGTTCCCGTTTATCTCCGTCGGTCAGATAGATCGAACAGACATCGGCACCAATCTGGATCTTCAGCTGTTTGACGATAATATTCAGGGCATCAACGAGATCATTCGCGTTGTTGACTTCCTGAATGATCCTGTGGAGCGACTCCAGCATGCCCGTCTGGCTCAGCTGTTACCGGTAAAGACGGATGCGACGGGATTTCGTCTTGACCTGTTCAAACTGCCCGGAGATACCGTCCGGATAGAGGATCGGTGCGAGTTCGTTCAGGGCCTGGGCATAGACATTGCGCTTGAAATAGACGACCTGGTCAACAGGGTACCAGTACTTGACCCATTTCCAGTGGTCAAATTCGGGCTTTTCCGAGCTGTCCAGGCAGAAATCCGATTCATTGCAGAGAACGCGAAGAAGGAACCAGCGCTGTTTCTGGCCGATACAGACAGGGTCACAGTTCTTGCGCACGTAACGCCGCGGGAGGCGATACTTGAGCCAGTCCCGGGTCTCGCCGAGTACATCAACCTGGTCAGGCTTGAGCCCGACCTCCTCGCCGAGCTCACGAAACATGGCCTCTTCCGGAGACTCGTTTTCGTTGATGCCTCCTTGCGGAAATTGCCAGGCATCCTGGCCGATGCGCTTGGCCCAGAAAAGTTTGCGCTGATCGTTACAGAGTATTATTCCGACATTTGGCCGGAAACCATCGGAATCAATCACAAGGCCACAACAATAATGAATACTTGACTGCGTCTCATTCTTTCAAAAATACTCGTCAATGGCAAGAGAAAGAACGCATAAGTTACTGCTAATACAACAAAAAAAGCCGATTTCGCTGGTTGCTTTCAAGCCTGCAAGCGGCAAAATAACAACTATTTCAGCCAGATGACCAATTTTCTGTATAGTGCCTGTTTCTTTTTTCGATGCCACTAAATGGACATGACGCTTGCCATCTTCGATCTGGATAATACCCTGCTGTCGGGTGATTCCGATTACCTCTGGGGCGAATTTCTGTGTGAGAGGAATATCGTCGATTCTGTGCGCTACAGGGACAAGAACCGGCAATTTTTCGAAGCCTACGAATCCGGCACGCTGGATATCATGGAATTTCTCGAATTTTCCCTGGAACCACTGTCGAGGAATGACCCGAAAATACTCGCCAGATGGCACAGCGAATTCATGGCTGAGAAGATCGAGCCTCTCATCAGCGACAAGGCAAGGCGACTCGTCGAGGAGCATCGCGAAAAAGGCGATACCCTGCTGATCGTGACGGCAACCAACAGTTTCGTGACCAGGCCGATTGCCAGCCGTTTCGGCATCGATCACCTGATCGCAACCGAGCCCGAGATGGTCGCCGGGCGCTACACCGGGCATGTTGCAGGACAGCCCAGTTTCCGTGAAGGCAAGGTCACGCGACTCCGGCAGTGGCTTGGCAAGCATGATGAGACACTGGCTGGCAGCACTTTCTACAGCGATTCCCATAATGACCTGCCTCTGCTGGAACTGGTTGACTCACCAGTCGCAGTGGATCCGGACGAGATCCTGAAGGCTGAAGCCGAGTCACGCGGCTGGCCCGTCATTTCGCTGCGCTGATGCAAGGTCGCCTGCTGATCCCGCTGCTCTTGCTGTGCCTGCTGCTGATTTCAGTTCTCTCGTTGTTGCTCGGCAGCGTGCAGCTCCCACCTGCCGATATCCTCTCTGCGATCCTGTTCCGTGAAGATGCGCTCGCCTCCGAAATCCTGTGGGATTACCGGCTTCCTCGTACGCTCTTTGCCATCGTCATCGGGGCGATGCTGGCGATGGCTGGCGCCATGATGCAGACCCTGCTGCGCAACCCGCTTGCCGATCCCTACATTCTCGGCACCTCGGGCGGCGCCGCTGCCGGCGTACTGGCTGCCTTTTACCTGTCGCTGCCGGTATGGTTCCACCTCGTTGCAGCGGTTGGAGGTGCACTCTTCAGCACCATTTTGCTGCTGCTCTTCAGTGGTTTTATCAGGTCGCGCGATACCAACAGGCTGCTTTTGACGGGAATCGTTCTGACGACTGGCTGGGGTGCCCTGATTACCTTTCTTCTCACACTTTCACCGTCATCGAGCCTGCCGGGCATGCTCTTCTGGCTTGTCGGTGATCTCAATGAACAGGCGTCGCTGGCGGTACCCGCCCTGGTGCTGCTGATTTCACTGCCGCCAGTGCTGTTCGCTGCAAGGCCGCTTGATATGCTGCTGCTGGGCAGGCAACAGGCGGCGAGTCTCGGAGTCGATGTAGCGCGCATGCACCTTCTGCTACTCGGGTTTGCCATCCTGCTGACTGCGACCGCGGTCGCCTTCGCCGGCCCCATCGGTTTTGTCGGACTTGTTGCACCACATATCATCCGGCTGATTTCGGGATCCGGCCACAGGCTCCTGATTCCCGCGACTGCCTTGCTTGGCGGGATTCTCCTGGTCGCGGCTGATCTGCTGTCGCGTACACTTGTCGCACCGCGCATCATGCCGGCCGGTGTCTTCATGACTCTGCTCGGTGTTCCTCTTTTCCTCTATCTGATCCGCAGGCAGTCATGAGACCACTTGCCGAATGCGACAGGGTTTGCCTCGATGCAGGCACGACACGGCTGGTTCAGGATCTGAGATGGGAACTCATGCCAGGCGAATGCTGGGGCATCCTTGGGCCCAACGGGAGCGGGAAAACAACACTGCTGCATGCACTTGCCGGGCTCCACCCTGTCGCTCAAGGCGAAATACGACTCGATGGGACCCCCGTCGGCAAGCTGTCACGGAAGGCGATCGCACGCCACGCTGGCCTGCTCTTCCAGGAAACACACTACCCTTTCCCCATGCGTGTTCGCGAACTTGTCATGGCCGGACGCTATGCCTGGCAAAGCCGGGGGGGAGCAAGCAGTGATCACGACGAAGAGATCACCGCGCGTGCAATTGCCGTCATGCGTCTCGAAAAAGTGGCTGAACGGCATGTGGATACACTCTCGGGAGGTGAAAGGCGCCGGGTTGCCCTGGCAACACTCCTGTCGCAGCAAGCCGGCATCCAGCTGCTCGATGAACCCGAAAACCACCTCGATCCGGGCATTCGCCTGAAGCTGCTTGAAAGCTTTGTCGATCAGCTTGACAGCCACAAGCAGACGACTGTCATGGTCCTGCATGAACCGGCACTGGCTGTGCGGCTCTGTTCACACCTGTTGTTGCTGTTTGAAGACGGGAGCTATCTGGCGGGAGAAACGGACCGGGTTGCAACAGCAGAGAACATGTCACGCCTCTATGGCACGCCATTTCACGCGGTACGCAGCGGGAAGATACTGCTTTTCTATCCCGGCTGACGCTTGCACAGGGGACGGCCGTCCGGCTTCTCCACGGCATCAACGATCGCATTGACCAGATCGCCCAGTTCCCTCGGCGTGAGTACCTGCATGACCCTGTGAAGCAGATCAGGAGGAACATCCGCATAGACACTGGTGCCGTCGCCGAGATTCACGACGACACCGGCAGAACCGAAATTCTCGCTATCTTCCTGCATGCCCGAATCGTAAAGCTTCTGATCGAGATCGAACATTTCGTCATAAAAGGCATCGATGCGGTCGGCTGTTACATCATCGACCTTCTCTTCCTCGAGAGAGACCAGCCACGATTCCCCGGTATTTTCATCGGCCGGAGAGAGTCCCAGCTCGGTCAGGAAACTGCAGAAACGCCGTACAGGTTCCTCATGAAAAAATACGTACTCAAGCATAGTGACCTCGAACTGTTCCAGATCATTGTGAGGGTAATCAAACTGTCTGACAATAAATCACTCGTATGGTCAAATAAACGCAGAAACAGATCACCAGGTATTGTCATGAAAACAGTCAGGACCACACCGTTTGACGACCAGCGTCCGGGCACATCCGGGCTCAGGAAAAAAGTCGCACTCTTCCGCAGTCCGCACTATCTGGAGAATTTCGTCCAGTCGATCTTCGAGGCCTACCCGAAACTTCGCGGCGGAACCCTCGTCCTCGGTGGTGACGGGCGCTTTCACAATCGCGATGCGATCCAGGTCATCCTGAAAATGGCCTCTGTCAACGGGGTGAGTCGTGTCATCGTCGGTCAGGGCGGAATCCTTTCGACCCCTGCTGTGTCGCATCTCATCCGAAAATACCGGACGCAGGGCGGGATCGTCCTCTCTGCGAGCCACAATCCAGGCGGCCCCGGTGGCGACTTCGGCATCAAGCTCAATATCGACAATGGCGGACCCGCGCCCGAACAGATCACGGAAGCCATTTTCGATTTCAGCAAGCAGATCAGCGATTATCGTATTGCCGAGACAGATGATATTGATCTGGATGATACCGGCGATTACGAGATCAACGAGATGCAGGTCTCCGTCATCGATCCGGTTGACGATTATGCAGAGCTGATGGCCTCTCTGTTCGATTTCGATGCGATTCGCAGCCTGATTGCCAGCGCGGACTTCAACATGGCTTTCGATGCAATGCATGCAGTCACGGGGCCCTACGCGAAACGACTCTTCGAAGAGATACTGGGTGCGCCCGCCGGCACCGTCATGAATGGCGAGCCGCTCGAGGACTTCGGTGGCGGTCATCCGGATCCGAATCTTGTCTACGCGGCCGAGCTGGTCGCCAGGACAAAGGGTGATGACGGGCTGGATTTTGCTGCTGCATCGGACGGTGATGGCGATCGCAACATGATTCTTGGGAAAAATGCCTTTGTCACGCCGAGTGACAGTCTGGCGATTCTTGCCGCCAACGCACATCTCATACCGGGTTATGCAGCCGGCATAACAGGTATCGCACGCTCCATGCCGACGAGCCAGGCCAGCGACAAGGTCGCCGAGGTGCTTGGCCTCAATGCGTACGAGACACCGACCGGCTGGAAGTTTTTCGGGAACCTGCTGGACGCAGATCTCGTGACTTTCTGTGGTGAGGAGAGTTTCGGTACAAGTTCCAGCCATGTGCGTGAAAAGGACGGGCTTTGGGCCGTTCTCTTCTGGCTGAACCTCCTTGCGTCAACGGGCCTTTCCGTGCAGGAGATACTGGACAGACACTGGCAGCGTTTTGGCCGCCATTACTACACCCGCTACGACTACGAGGAAGTCGACAAGGAGGCAGCCGAGACGCTGATGGAAAACCTCGAGTCAAGATTGCCCGGTCTCCGGGGATCTGACCTCGGTGGCATGCAGGTGACCATGGCAGACAACTTCAGCTATACAGACCCTGTCGATCACAGCACCTCGTCACGGCAGGGAATCCGTGTACTGTTCGATAATGGATCGCGAATCGTTTTCCGCCTGTCGGGGACGGGCACGCGAGGCGCCACGCTGCGTGTTTATATGGAAACCTACGAGAGTGACGCGGAACGCCTGCATCTCGAAACAGCTGACGTCATGCAACCCTTCGTGGAAATCGCCTGCGAACTGGCC
>JASFFK010000082.1:0-8496 GCA_050124335.1 Chromatiales bacterium
CTGCGCACGGTGGATATCATGTCCGGAGGCATGACCGAGGTCACGACCGAGGAGATGGGTGATGCGGTGGTCGCTGAACTCTGATTGTGTGGCCACATGGAACATGAAGAGCAGGGGTCAAAGTTTTTCAGTTGCAGGCGTGTCGCTTGATACCGGTCATCCATTCAACACGGTGCGTCGATTTCCTTTGTGTCCTGCGTGTTCTCCGTGGTAATAGTTTTCAAATTGAAATTTTCGGATTGGATTAAAAGATGAAACGAGTCGGATTTGTCGGTTGGCGCGGAATGGTCGGGTCTGTCCTTATGGACCGCATGCGCGAGGAAAATGACTTTGCCGCTATTGCAGAGCCGGTTTTTTTCACGACTTCCCAGGTTGGCCAGCAGGGGCCTGATATCGGCAAGGAAATCCCTCCGCTGAAGGATGCCAATGATATCGGCGAACTTGCGCAGATGGACGCCATCGTGACCTGCCAGGGGGGAGGTTACACCAGTGCTGTATTCGCAGAGCTGCGCAAGTCCGGCTGGAAAGGCTACTGGATCGATGCAGCTTCATCGCTGCGCATGGTCGACGAGAGTGTCATCATCCTGGACCCGGTTAACCGCGATGTCATCGACAGGGCACTTGCCGATGGCAAGAAAGATTTTATCGGTGGCAACTGCACCGTCAGCCTGATGCTCATGGCGCTTGGCGGACTGTTTCGCGAGAACCTCGTTGAATGGACGACAGCCATGACCTATCAGGCTGCGTCCGGTGCCGGCGCGCGCAACATGCGCGAGCTCATTGCCCAGATGGGAGCCATCCATGCCAGTGTCGCCGATGAACTTGCCGATCCCGATTCCGCGATCCTGGAAATCGATCGCAAGGTTGCCGAGACCATGCGGAGTGAGGTCTTTCCGACGGACAACTTCGGAACGGCACTGGCCGGCAGCCTGATTCCCTGGATCGACGTTGCCCTCGAGAATGGCCAGAGCAAGGAAGAGTGGAAGGGCAGTGTCGAGACCAACAAAATCCTCGGACGCAGTGACAACCCGGTCCCGATCGACGGCACCTGTGTGCGCATCGGCGCAATGCGTTGCCACAGCCAGGCGCTTACCGTGAAGCTGGCAAAAGATGTCCCGATGGATGAGGTCGAATCGATCATTGCCTCCGCCAATGACTGGGTCAAGGTCATTCCCAATGAGCGTGATCTGACAGTGGCCGAGCTGAGCCCTGCAAAGGTGACCGGAACTCTTTCGATTCCTGTTGGCCGCTTGCGCAAAATGAATCTTGGTCCGGAATACCTGAATGCCTATACTGTGGGGGATCAGCTGCTCTGGGGAGCCGCAGAGCCACTGCGTCGAATGTTGTCTATACTCATTAGTGAAAAACTGTAGTATGATCAAGAGTATGAATAATAAATTATAAGAAGAGTCTGCGAATCAGGATTCCAGGGAAAACCAGAATTCGCTACAACAAAGCGGAGACACTTGCATGTTCAAGCCACTGAAAACGTTGCCAATCGCGTTGCTTGCGATTGGTGGTACGGCCGAAGCACTTACGCTGGGCCAGATTCATGTGCAGTCATATATCAACGAGCCACTCAAGGCGGTCATCGATGTCAACAAGGCCACCGAGGATGAGATCAGGGCACTCAGGATCAAGCTGGCCGACAGGAACGCCTTCAGCAAGGTCGGAGTAGACTACACGCGAGAGGTACAGGAACTCCGCTTCGCGATCGTCGAAACGCCCAAAGGCACGAGCATCGAGGTCACAAGCCAGACATCGATATCAGAGCCTTTCCTGAGCTTTGTCATTGATGCGAACTGGAACAAGGGCAGCGTCAGCAAGGATTACACCGTGCTGCTCGATCCCCCGATCTATACAGACCGTTTCGCACCACCCGTCATGCCTGCCGATGCGGGTATCGTTCGAAGTGACGAAATCCCGGAGCCTGTTGCAGAGACCGTAACACCACCTGTACCGAGCGAGCCGCCATCCCCGGTCGAGAAGGCCCCGGCAGCAGCCGCTTCCGAGACACCGGTGGCTTCCGGTGACATGAAGAGCATTGGTCCGACCGCGGCCGGCAGCAATCTCTGGACGATTGCCCGTGACAACAAGCCGCAGGCTGCCACAATCCAGCAGGCGATGGTTGCTATCCACGAAGCCAATCCCGATGCCTTCATTCGCGGCAACATGAATCTCATGAAACAGGGGCAGCTGCTCAGGGTTCCTCCGCCGGAGGTGATCGAGGCTATTTCCCAGGCTGCCGCTGAGACACGCATTTCCCGGCATCAACAGGCCTGGAAATCCGGCGAAGCCGTTGCAAGTGACGAGCGCCTGACGCCCGAAGTGGTTGCTGGCACGGCAACAGCCAGTGCAGAGACAGCTGCAGGTCAAACGTCTGCCACAGGGTCTGCCGGCGGGCAGGAAGGTCGTCTCAAGCTGGCTTCGGCGGGCACTGCGGCCACTGATGCAGCTGCCGGTGACGGGGCGACAGCAGAAACGGAAGAGGCCTCCGCCGGATCCCTGCGCAACCAGCTGATCGAAGTGCGCGAGGAGATGCTCAGCGCGCAGGAAGAGAACAGGGAGCTGCGCGAGCGCAACAGCATGCTCGAGGAGCAGCTCGAATCCCAGAAAAAACTCATCCAGCTCCAGAACGAGCAGCTTGCAAGACTGCAGGACTATTATCGCCGTCTCAACGAGCAGGGCGGTGATCCGTCCGGTCTGGAGAAGCCCGATGTGACAGCACCGTCCGGTACAGAAGAGTCGGTAGCTGCAGACGAAACGACAGAAGAAGCTGTTTCCGGAACAGCTGAAACCGAAGTTGCAGCTGAAGCAGACGAGCAGACCCCGGCCAGTACCGGGCCAGTGGACGAAACTGTTCCGGAAGAGGCGACGGATGCTGCCGGGACGGCAGGTGACGAAAGCCCGACGGAAGAGGCGCCAGCTGCAGAAGCGACAGATGAAGCCGGTGCAACTGCTGCGGAAGAAGAGTCACAGCAGCAAGAGGCTCCGCCCGAGACGTCTTTCCTCGCTTCGCTGATGAAAAACAATACTCTTGTCTACGGTGCCACCGCGACCGGTATCGGCATCCTCGGACTACTGGCCCTGTGGCTGATGCGTCGCCGCAAGGCCACGGAGGAAGCCGAGGAAAACATCCGCGCTGCAGAACTGGCGACCAGGGAGCCGTCTGCACCTGAAAAGCCGATCGGGCCCCTCGCTGCAATTGATGTGCTCGACAAGGTTGATCCCCTCATGGCCCGGGATGAATTTGTTGAAGCCAGGAAGCTTCTCGAGGATGCCATCCTTGAAGAGCCAAAGCGCTACGAGCTGCATCTGAAGATGCTTGATCTGATGCATACCACTGGCGATCTCGAGGGCTTCGAGGAGTATCACACGATGCTCGAGGCAGCGGACTTTCCGGCAAGCAATCCGGAGGCCTGGACGAAGGTCAGGCAGCAGCACGATGAATTGCAGGCCCTGTCAGGTGCCGGCAAACCGGAAGGAGATGCCGTAAAGGCTGGTACAGCTGCAGCCGCAGGCTCCGCGGCTGTTGCCGCGGCCGCACTCGACCAGTTTGCGGAAATCGACGAAACCGAAGATGACCTCATGCCCGGCGTCGAGGACGAGGAAGCTCTCGAGGCCATCCAGAAACTCAATACCTCGCTCGACGAAGTCTCCTTCGAGGACCTGGATACATTCGCAGAAGAGACTGAAGAAGAATCAGAAGGCGAGAAGGCATCGTCGGAGCAGGAGCACAGCCTCACCGAAGATCTCGGTGAGCAGGATGATCTCGAATCTGCGCTGAAACTCTTCGAGATGGAACTCGAGGGCCGTCACCCTGACGCGTCCGGTATTCCGGATGAGACGAAAGCAGAACTTGAAGAGACGGCAGAGCTGCTCGAAACAGGTGCCCTTGATTCAGCAGAAGAGCTGGAAGCCGATCAGCCGGGCGAGCTTGCTGAAGAAGATGATCTCGACTTCTCTGCTGCATCCGAAGCGTTCGACAATCTCGAGGAAGAGCCTGTCGATACGGTTGCCATGGAGACAGAAGAAGCCGGTGAAAAGAGCACACCGGTTTCCGAGGAAGAGGTACAGGCCAAGGTCGAGCTGGCCGAGGCTTTTGCAGAAATGGGCGACGTCGAGGGAGCACGGGAAATTCTCAACGAGGTCATGCGTGAAGGCACCGAGAGCCAGCGGATGACTGCTGAGGAAATCCTCCAGAAATACGCCTCCTGACCGGGGGCGGATCAGTCGTATCCGGATGCGAATTGCTGTCGGCGTCGAGTATGACGGCTCCGGCTTCCGTGGCTGGCAGACCCAGCAGGAGGGCGTCCGGACCGTCCAGCGCGAAGTCGAAAAAGCACTCTCGTTCGTCGCTGACCACCCTGTTCATGTCCATTGTGCAGGCCGCACCGATGCGGGTGTCCATGCACGGGAACAGGTGATCCATTTCGAGACGAGTGTCGAGAGGCCGGTCAAGTCCTGGGTCATGGGAGGCAATGTCCGGCTCCCGGACGATGTGAATCTGCTGTGGGCCCGCCCCGTGCCGGATCATTTTCATGCCCGTTTCTCGGCGCGTTTCCGCAGTTACCGTTACCGTATCCTCAACAGACCGATGCGTTCAGCCCTGCTGCACGGACGCGTGACCTGGATCTATCGTCATCTTGATGCCGTGTCCATGCACGAGGCAGGCCGGGCATTGACGGGTACCCATGACTTCACCTCCTACCGTGCAATCGGATGCCAGGCGAAGCAGCCTGTGCGTACTGTCACGCACCTCGAGGTCACACGAGACGGCGATATCATCGAGCTCTGCATTCGAGCCAATGCTTTTCTGCATCACATGGTGCGAAACATCGCCGGGGTGCTGATTGCGATCGGTGCCGGCGAACAGCCAGTGACCTGGGCGCGCGAGGTTCTGGAGCACAGGGACCGGACACTTGGTGGTGTTACGGCTCCGCCTGACGGTCTCTATTTCGAGCTTGTCGAATATGAGGATGAATTCCAGCTCCCGAGGCCGCATAATGGACAGGTTTTTTACACCTGATACTGTCATCGGATGCGCACGCGCGTTAAAATTTGCGGCATTACGCGGATAGAGGATGGGCTGGCTGCTGCCAGAGCCGGCGCTGATGCCATCGGCCTGGTGTTCTATCCCAACAGTCCCCGCCACGTTGAAACGGAAACGGCTGCCAGAATCGCCCGTGCGATGCCGCCCTTTATCAGCAAGGTCGCGCTCTTTGTCAATGCCCCGGCTGATGAGATCAGTGCCGTGCTGCAGCAGGTTCCGATCGACTACATCCAGTTTCACGGAAACGAGTGTCCTGACTATTGCGCTGAACACGGGCGTCCCTTCATCAAGGCGATCCGGATGAAGGAGGGGACCGATCTGGTCGCAGAGCGTGAGAGATACAGCGCTGCCTGTGGTCTTCTCGTCGACAGCTACGTTCCGGGTGTTCCGGGCGGTACCGGCGAGACATTCAACTGGTCGCAGATCCCGCGTGAAATCGCCGGCGAAATCATCCTCGCGGGCGGGCTCAACCCGCGTAATGTATATGAAGCCGTCACGAGCGTCAGGCCATGGGGCGTCGACGTCAGCGGCGGCGTTGAACTATCAGGAGGCATCAAGGATGCCTCTGCCATCGAACAGTTTGTACGAGGAGTCCAGCATGGCGACCGAGACAACGACTAACTGGCAGAATATGCCGGACGAGAACGGCCACTTCGGCCCCTACGGCGGCATCTTCGTCTCCGAAACCCTCATGGAAGCGCTGCATGAATTGCGCCTTGCCTATGAGAAGTTCATGCGGGACCCAGATTTCCAGGCAGAAATCGACGCGGACCTGCAGCACTATGTCGGGCGTCCCTCGCCGGTCTACCACGCCGAGCGCTGGAGCCGCCAACTCGGCGGCGCCCAGATCTTTCTCAAGCGTGAAGATCTGAACCATACCGGCGCGCACAAGGTCAACAACACGATCGGACAGGCGCTGCTGGCCAGGCGCATGGGCAAGAACCGGATCATCGCGGAGACAGGCGCAGGTCAGCATGGTGTTGCCACGGCGACCGTCGCCGCACGCCTCGGGCTCGAGTGCATCGTCTATATGGGTGAAGTCGATGTCGCGCGCCAGGAGGCCAATGTCTACCGCATGAAACTCCTTGGCGCGAAAGTGGTTCCTGTCACATCCGGATCGAGAACACTCAAGGATGCACTCAACGAGGCGATGCGCGACTGGGTCACCAATGTCGACAACACCTTCTACATTATCGGGACGGTTGCAGGACCCCATCCTTACCCGGCGATGGTAAGAGACTTCCAGGCCGTCATAGGTCGCGAGGCGCGCCAGCAAATGCTCGACATGACAGGCTCCCTGCCGGATGCACTCGTCGCCTGTGTTGGCGGGGGCTCCAATGCGATCGGTCTCTTTCATCCCTTCCTCAACGATCCTTCCGTGGCGATGTACGGCATCGAGGCGGCAGGCGAGGGCCTCGATACGGGACACCATGCGGCCCCCCTGTGCGCCGGCAAGCCAGGCGTGCTGCACGGTAACCGGACCTATCTGATGGAAGATATCAACGGCCAGATTATCGAGACACACTCGGTCTCTGCAGGCCTCGATTACCCGGGGGTCGGCCCTGAACATTCGTGGCTCAAGGACAGTGGTCGCGTGCGATATGATGCTGTGACAGACAAGGAGGCGCTGCAGGGATTCCATGATCTCACGCGCATCGAGGGTATCATTCCTGCGCTCGAGTCAAGCCATGCGCTGGCCTATGTCACCAAGCTCGCGCCAACCATGCGCCCTGACCAGAGCATTCTCGTCAACCTTTCGGGACGCGGCGACAAGGACATGCACACCGTTGCTGCGACGGAAGGAATAGATCTATGAGCCGTATCAAAGGCTGCTTCGAGCGCCTCAAATCGGAAGGCCGAAAAGCACTGATCCCCTACATCACGGCCGGCGATCCCGATCAGGCTGTGACGCTGCCGATGATGCAACGTCTCGTCGAGTCTGGCGCCGATATCATCGAACTGGGTATTCCTTTTTCCGATCCCATGGCTGACGGTCCCGTGATCCAGCGCGCGGCCGAGCGCGCGCTCGAGAAGGGCACGACTCTGCATAACGTGCTGGAGATCGTGAAACACTTCCGCGAGACCGACACGGTCACGCCGGTCGTCCTGATGGGTTATCTCAACCCGGTCGAGGTGATGGGTTATGCGACATTTGCGCACGACGCTGCCGAGGCCGGCGTGGATGGTGTCCTGACCGTAGATCTGCCGCCCGAGGAAGGAAGCGAGATGCACGATGCACTGGTGGCCAACAACCTCGATCCGATTTTTCTGCTTGCGCCAACGAGTACGAAAGAGCGCATCAGGAAAATCTGCAATGCATCCAGTGGCTATGTCTATTACGTCTCGCTGAAAGGCATCACCGGTGCCGGTCATCTCGATCTCGATTCTGTCGCCAGCAAGCTCGCCGAAATCAGGCAGGAGACCGATTTGCCGGTTGGTGTCGGATTTGGTATTAAGGATGCAGAGACAGCTTCGCGGATGGGCCAGCTGGCAGACGCTGTTATCGTCGGCAGTGCAATCGTCTCGCGAATCGAGGAGAATGCGGATCAACCGGAGTCCGCGATCGAGAGTGTCGGAAACTTTGTCGCCGAATTGCGCCGGGGGCTCGACGCCTGATAACAACGATACTGACAGGCCCTGACCTATGAACTGGTTCGAAAAACTGATACCCAGCCGCATTCGTACAGAAGGCGGCACCAAGAAAGCCGTACCGGAGGGCCTGTGGGAAAAATGCAAGGGATGCGGTGCGGTTCTCTACCGCTCGGAAGCCGAACGGAACATGGATGTCTGCCCAAAATGTTCCTACCACAACCGCATCAACGCACGCCGTCGTCTTGATCTGTTTCTTGACAGTGGCGATCGTGTGGAGATCGCCGGGAACCTGACCCCGCAGGATCCACTCAGGTTCAAGGACAGCAAGAAGTACAAGGACCGTCTCGTGGCCGCGCAAAAGGCAACTGACGAGAACGATGCCATCGTCGTCATGGAGGGCAAGCTTCATGGTATGGATATTGTTGCCGCGGCTTTCGAATTCTCTTTCATGGGCGGCTCAATGGGCGCTGTCGTCGGCGAGCGCTTCGTGCGCGGAGCCAATGTTGCTCTCGAAAAGCAGATCCCCCTGGTCTGTTTTTCGGCCAGCGGCGGTGCACGCATGCAGGAATCACTCTTCTCGCTGATGCAGATGGCCAAGACAAGCGCTGCTCTGGCAAAAATGCGCGAGCATGGGATCCCCTTTATCTCTGTCATGACGGATCCCACCATGGGCGGCGTCTCCGCGAGCCTCGCAATGCTCGGCGATATCAACGCGGCCGAGCCTGATGCCCTGATCGGTTTTGCAGGGCCGCGCGTCATCGAGCAAACCGTTCGTGAGAAACTGCCGGAAGGCTTCCAGCGCAGCGAGTTTCTGCTCGAGCATGGCGCGATCGACATGATCATCGACCGGC
>JASFFK010000083.1:0-8475 GCA_050124335.1 Chromatiales bacterium
CAGCTGTGCAACCTTGCAGCTGCCAGTCATCGGATACGGCATCCGCTACGAGTACGGCATGTTCCGCCAGGAGATCAGAAATGGCAGGCAGGTCGAGGAGCCTGATCACTGGCTGCGGGATGGTAACCCCTGGGAACTGGAACGCCCCGAATATACACAGCGCATCCATTTCGGTGGCCATACCGAGATCTACAAGGATGAAAAGGGCAGGAACCGTGTTCGCTGGGTCGATACAAACGATGTCCTTGCTGTTCCCTATGACGTGCCCGTTTCGGGCTATCGGAACAAGACGGTCAATACCCTGCGGCTATGGAAGGCGACGACGACCGACGAGTTCAACCTGGATGAATTCAATGCCGGCTCCTATACCGAGGCAGTTGCGGCAAAGAATGATGCCGAACACATTTCCATGGTCCTCTATCCGAATGACGCCAGCGAGAGCGGGAAGGTCTTGCGCCTTCGCCAGCAATACTTCCTCGCATCGGCCAGCTTGCAGGATGCGGTTCGTATCTGGGAATACGCTGAAGGAGGACCCTACTACGAGCACTTCTCACGCGACAACGTCTTCCAGATGAACGATACCCACCCGACGATCGCGGTGGCCGAGCTCATGCGCATTCTTATCGATGAAAAGCGACTCGAATGGGAAGATGCATGGCATATCACAACGAGTTGCATGGCCTACACCAACCACACCCTGCTTCCGGAAGCGCTCGAGAAGTGGCCGGTTGCCATGTTCGAACAGCTGCTGCCGCGACTGCTCGAGATTATCTTCGAGATCAATGCGCGTTTCCTGGAGAAGGTTGCGATGAAATGGCCGGGCGATACCGACCGTCTGAGTCGCATGTCGATTATCGAGGAGAATGGCGAGCGCTACGTGCGCATGGCCTATCTTGCCATCGTCGGCAGCTTTTCGGTCAATGGTGTGGCAGCGCTTCATTCCCAGCTGCTGGTTGACGGGCTCTTCCGTGATTTCCACGAGCTCTGGCCGCATAAGTTCAACAACAAGACCAACGGCGTTACGCCGCGTCGATGGATCGCACATGCGAATCCGATGATGACCGGGCTAATCAGCAGCCGTCTCGGTGAGGAGTGGATTCACGACCTGTCCCGGATCAGTGAACTCGAAACCTATGCCGATGAGGAGCAGCATGTCGAGTTCCACGAAGCATGGCGCGAGGTCAAGCGTGAAAACAAGAAACGTCTCGCGGCACTCGTCCGGAAGGAGTGTGGTATCGATTTTCCAATCGATTCCCTCTTCGATATCCAGGTCAAGCGCATCCATGAATACAAGCGCCAGTTGCTCAATATCCTGCACGTGATCCATCTCTACAACAGGGTCAAGCGTGGTGACACCGACAATTGGGTCAACCGCTGCGTTCTCATCGGCGGCAAGGCGGCTCCCGGTTATGCAATGGCCAAGGACATTATCAAGCTCATCAACAATGTAGCGCACATGGTCAACAATGATCCGGACGTGGGGGAGAAACTCAAACTTGTCTTCTTTCCGAACTACCGGGTCTCCAGCATGGAAGTCATCGCCCCGGGCGCCGATCTTTCAGAGCAAATCTCGACTGCCGGCAAGGAGGCTTCCGGCACAGGCAACATGAAGTTCATGATGAACGGTGCCCTGACGATCGGGACCTACGACGGCGCCAATATCGAGATCATGGAAGCGGTTGGCGAGGAAAACTTTTTCCTGTTCGGTTTGCGGGCAGAGGATGTGCAGAAGCTGCGGCATCACTACAATCCGCAGCAATATATCGACCAGGACGGCGATCTGCAGGCCGTCATGCGCCTGCTCGAATCAGGTTATTTCAATTCGCGCGAGCCCGGTATTTTCAACAACATCATCAACTCGCTGAAAAGTCCCTCCGACCCGTGGATGACGCTTGCCGACTTCCGGAGTTACGTAGATGCCCAGCAGCGCGTGAATGATGCCTGGCACTACAAGCATGCATGGACGCGCATGAGTATCCTCAATACGGCTTGCAGCGGTTTCTTCTCCACTGACCGCACGATGCAGCAATACAACGATGAGATCTGGAAACTCGAACCCGTCATAGTCGGTGAATGACGACGCCGGATGCGCATCGACAAGCCACTCCTGCTTCTCGCCTTGCTGCTGGCACTGGTGCTGGCGGCATATCTGTCTGGATGGATTCCCTGGCCGTTCGGCATCCTCATCATCCTGATCTTGCTGGTTGCGCGCGTCAGCCACCTGCAGAGTCGCAAGCTCCGGAATGATCGTCGGGAGTAAGCGGTATCCGCAGCCCTGTCAGCCTTGCTGGAAGAGGATGTCGCGTGCCACTTGCGTGATAGCCGAGACGGCCGGGTTCTTGATTCTGCGTTCTGCGGATATCAGGTAGTAACGTTCGGTGAGTTCGGCAGAGCGTCCGATGACCCTGACGCCGTACTTGTCGAGAACATCTTTCTCGACCGCGGTCGGCGAGGTGAAGACGCCTGCGCCACGTTCGCCAAACGCTTTCATCAGCGCCCTGTCATCGAACTCCGCAATGATGACCGGGTTGATGTTATTGCGTTCCAGCCAGAGGTCGAGATCGCGTCGCAGGCTGCTGCCGCTGGACGGCATGAGCATGGTCATGCCATCCAGCGAGTGAGGAAAGCCGGCCTCGAGTTCTGCCGCCTCGTCAGGTGTAGAGAAAAAACTCACGCCGGATTCGCCGAGAAGGTGATTATAGGCGCGGATGTTCAGGGTCGGATTGATCGGGCTGTCTGCAAGGACCACGTCGAGTTTATGCACGGAGAGGTCGGCAAGCAGGTCGACGAGAGGTGCCTCGCTGCAGATCAGCCTGACCGATTCCTCCATCTGCAGAATCGGCTCCAGCACTCTGTAGGCAAGCAGCTTGGGCACGATCATGGCAACTCCGACCCGCAGGGTAATGCTTGCTCCGGGCGTCTTGCCTGCAAGCACATCCTGTAGCTCCACGCCAAGCCTGAACATCTCGTCGGCATAGGAAAAGACCAGTCTCCCCGTATCAGTCAGTATCAGGTTGCGGCCTTCTCGCTGGAAGAGTTTTCCCCCGATCTGATCCTCGAGGTCGCGTAACTGGCCACTGATCGTCTGCGGCGTGACAAAGAGTGCCTCGGAGGCGCGCGCGATGGAGCCGTGACTCGCCACGGCCCAGAAATAGCGCAGGTGCTTCAGATTGAGGTTCAGATTATGCATTGCGGCTCATGCCATCATTCAATGGATCGGGAAATACAGGAAAAGTATCTTTTCATCATAGCAGTCAGGTACGCCCCGGGACATGGACTCAATGCATGTTCTGTCAGCCGGGATGAGAGTTTTCCTGCTGTCTTTCACCGGAGCCTCCGGCCCGTATCAGACGGGTACAACGAGTGTTATGAGAAGAATCATGAAGAGTGCCAGCCATAGCAGGGACGTTGTGGTGCCGGACATCTTCCGGCTTTCGCTGCCGGTGGCGATTGCCGCAAGAGATGCACGCAGGTGGCGGATAAGTGCATGACGCACTCTGACGAGCGAGTCTCCGTACGCCTTCGTCCATTCCATCCTTGGCCAGGCTTTGGGAGTCTCTGTTCGGGCCTGTCTGCGGTTACCGAGAGAACGGGTAACCGCAAACAGCCCCATGCCGGCCAGCAGCGTCCACAGGGCACTCATGGAGAATCCTGCCTGCAACAGTTCGAACGGCAACCAGGTTGCCGGGATCGCAAGTGCGAGCCAGCCGACAGATATGGCATCGATTTTTTTCGAGCAACGGTCCGAACGCAGCGTCAGCCAGAGAAATCGTGTCATGAGCATGGCTGTTCCAGCTGCCACACTCATGAAAAGCAGGGTGACAGACGGGGCGCTGTTGCCGAGTGCCCTGATCAGCAACTCCTTGGCAGCCGCGCCGCCGGACCATGGAGCGCCGGCCAGAGAGAGTGCCAGTAAGGCAAGTCCCGCCATGAGCCAGGTATGTCTGCCGCGAGTCTCGAGTTCGCCCATGCCAAGGAACAGCGCTGACTTGATCAGCAAGTGATGGATCATGAAGAGCGACAGAGCGGCAAGGATAGCTGTCGACGAATCCGGCCATGCGAATGCCGCACCAAGAATCGCCGACATGGTTCCGGCCTTGGCGATGCTTGACCAGGCCAGCACCCCGCGGGCCTCGCGCTGCAAGGCTCCTCCAGCGAAACCGAGCAGGGCACCTGCAATACCGAGGGTCATGAAGAGTATCGCATAGTCCGAGACGGTTGCCGGATTGAGGAATCGAAGCCAGCCGAGAAGTCCTGCCGCCAGCATCGGTCCGCTGAGGACAGCTGCCGCGGCGGCAGGCGCAGCGCGATAGGCCGCAGGGAGCCAGAAATGCAGGCCGGGCAGTGCCATCTTGACGCCGAAACCGACCAGGATCAGCACTAGCCCGGCACTGCCCGGTTCGACGCTCGCCAGGTCCGTAAAGAGCCGTCCGCCCGCCCTGGATGCGAGCAGCACCATGCCGCTGAAAAGTGCCAGCTCACCGGCAATCGTCCAGCCGAGATAGCGTCTGCCTGCCTTGATTGCGACACCTGTTCCCGGAGCAACAATCATGCCGTATGCGGAGAGGCCCATGAGTGCAAATCCCAGGTAGAAGCTCAGCATATCCGCAGCCAGGATCAACAGGAAATTTCCTGACATGGCAAGCAGAAAGGCGATGCGGAAACGGCTTCTGCCTGTTGCAAGTGCAGGCCGCAGCAGGGTGTAGAGCGAGGCTGCAAGCCACACAAGGCTGCTGTAAAGCAGGAACAGGCGGCCGGTATCGTCGATGCCAAGCCGGGTGCCCAGCAGCAGCCAGTCGAATTCGCCGGTGAGTCCATCGGCCGCAAGCATTGCGGTTGCGAGCGCCGGAAGTGCGGCGAGGGCCTGAAGCCAGCGGATGGTTCGATTGACCGGGACCGGCAACAGCAGGAGTGGAGCGAGCCAGGGGATGATCAGTAACCAGCTGCTCATTGCGTGTACTCCCTCTCGGCGATCAGCTGGGCCCATTCAAGCGGGCTGTAGGGGGCGGCAGCAAAGAGGCCAGCAGCCAGTGCAAGGCCTGCAGTGATGATTGGAGGCCAGAGCAGCGCCGGCGGCGTAACGTCCTTTGCCCGCTCGCCTGTGGCCGGGTGGTTGTCGTCGGCTCTCAGGAACCAGGCACGGTAGAGTATCGGCAGGAAGTAGGCTGCATTCAGCAGGCTGCTGGCGATCAGGACTGGCAATATCCATACCGCAATGCCGGCCTCGACGGCGCCGAGTCCGAGGTACCACTTGCTGACAAAGCCTGCGACCGGTGGCAGGCCGATCATGCCGAGTGCGCCGATGGTGAAGGCAAGCGTTGTGCCTGGCATGCGCCTGCCGACGCCATTCATCTCGCTGACCTTGTGGATACCGAGTGTCTCCGCATAGTTGCCGGCAGCAAAGAAGAGCGTGATCTTCATCAATCCCTGGTGTACCAGATGTACAACACCGCCGATGGTCGCAAGCGGGCCGAGGATGGCCGCCCCGAGAGCAATGTAGGAGACCTGGCTGACAGTGGAGTAGGCGAGACGTTTTTTCAGATGATCCTGTGACAGCGCTTTCAGTGAACCGTAGACAATCGTGAACCCGGCCGCAACAGCCAGTGGTGTGATCAATCCCAGCGAGGCAGCGAATTCTATGCCGTAGACATCATAGACGACGCGCACGATGCCGAATGCGCCTGCCTTGACGACGGCGACGGCATGCAACAATGCGCTGACGGGTGCCGGTGCGACCATTGCCTGCGGTAACCAGCCATGCAGCGGCACAAGCGCGGCCTTTACGCCCAGGCCTGTGATCAGCAACAGGAAGATGATACCCAGCACGGTCGGATCGAGCCCCTCGATGCTGCCGAGAATGCCGCCTTGTGCAAACTCCAGCGGTCCCGCGATGTTTCGCAGCCAGATCGTGCCGATCAGCAGCAGGATGCCGCCGGACAGCGTGTACGCGAGATAGATGCGCGCGCCCCGCAGTGCTTCCGGACTGCCTTTGTGGGCGACCAGCGGATAGGTCGCCAGTGTCAGCATTTCGTAGAAGATGACAAAGGTGAAAAGATTCCCGGCCAGTGCCAGTCCCACCGTTGCTGTCACACAAAGGCTGAAAAAGCCAAAAAAACGGCTGCGGTGAGGCGCGTTCTCGAGATAGCCGATAGCGTAGATGGTCGTCAGCAGCCAAAGCAGGGTCGACAAGGTGACGAAGAGGACTGAAAGCGCATCGGCGTGCAGGACGAGATCGAGCCCCGGTGCCAGTGTCCAGCGTGTTTCGATGACCTGTGCATGATAGACACCCCAGATCAGAAGTCCGACGAGCAGTAGCTTGATGACGGCGCCGGAGAGGTTCAGGAGTGTTCGCAGCGAGTGGCTCTCTTCCCGCAAGAGGAATATCACCAGTCCCGGGACCAGGGAACTCATGACGATGAGAAGCGGCAGCCAGTTGTTAAAGCTCATGCTGCTTCTCCCGCTGCAAGTGCACCTGGTGTGACGAACTCCCAGACCCAGATGGAACCGAATCCCAGCAGCAGGGTGGCAAGGATTGCGAGGATCAGAGCAGGCAGCTCCTCGCGTCCGTCAGCGATCCTGTATTTGACACTCTCCGCGGGCGCAAAGGCATATCCCAGTATGCGGAAAACATAAGCTGCGGCCAGGAGCGATCCGGTGGCGATCACCGGAATCCAGAGCCACTGGCCGGTTGTAATCGCTGCCGAAAAGAGTTGCCACTTCGCCAGGAAGGAGCCGCTCGGAGGCAGGCCGATCAGAGCCACGCCGGCAAGCGCAAGTGTGAAGACAGTCGCCGGAAGCGCCCTTGCGGCACCACCGAGTTCCTCGATGCGATCATGGCCTGCCCTCTGCTGTATGACACCCGTTGCGAGAAAGAGAGCGCTCTTTGCGAAACCGTGTGTCAGAGCCATCAGAATCAGTGCGCCAAGTGCGGTATCGTGCGCTGCACCTGCCGGCAGGGCGTCAAGGAGCGGGAAGAACAGAAACAGATAGCCAAGTTGTGCGACTGTGGAGTAGGCCGCCAGCAGTTTCAGCCTGACGGCGCGCAGTGCTTTCCATGAGCCCCACAGCACCGCCATGGCGCCGAGGGTTCCGAGCAGCCAGGCGGCGAAGGTGGTCACGACATCGTCGAAGATATCCAGCCAGAAGCGCAGTAACAGGTAGAGAGCTGCCTTGACGACCAGTGCCGAGAGCACGGCACTCACTGGCGCGGGTGCATTGGCGTGCGCAGGCGGCAGCCAGAAATGCAGGGGGAAGAGCGCCGACTTCAATAGCAGGCCGCTGATCATCAGCGTCAGGGCGACCCATGCGACAGGCTCAGGTGCGAGCATCTCCCGCAGTTTCATGAGATCGAGTGTGCCATAACCGGCGTATATGAGCGCGACGCCCGCCAGGAACAGCAATGATCCCAGCAATCCCAGGATCAGGTATCGCAGAGCCGCCTCCACAGCTTTCCGCTTTCCGCCCAGTGCGGCCAGGGCAACGGCGCTCAATCCGAGAAGCTCCAGCGTCACATAGAGATTGAAAAGATCACCGGAGAGGAAGAGCGCATGCAAGGCCGTCAGCAACAGGAGCCACAAAGGCCAGAAACGGGCTCTTTCTCCTGGCTCCCGGAAATAGCCTGTTGAGTAGACTCCGGCCGCAAGTGCCACGATCGAGCTCATCAACAGAAGCGTGGACGAGAGTGCATCCGCGTAGAGCGCGATTCCCAGCCCGGGTTCCCAGCCACCAAGTGCGAGCAGCATCGGACCACTCCCTGCAATGCGCCACGTCAGCCAGGCGGACGCCAGCAGAGTGGCCAGCAGGGCAAGGATGCCGATTGACGAGGCACGTCTTGGCCAGAGCAGGGCCAGCAGGGAGAATCCCAGTGGAAGCATGACAGGCAGTGTGAGGAGGTTATTCATCGTCTGCCTCGTCGAGACGGCGTCTCAGTGCAAGTGCAAGGGCAGTTGCACTGACCGCAACCACAATCCCTGTCAAAACCAGCGCGTGCGGTACCGGGTCAGGTGTTTCCTCCAGACCACGGTAGGCAATGGCAACAAAGGCCAGGAACACGCCTGCGCCGGAGATATTCACGGCAATGATGCGTGCGAGGAGAGACTCTCGCACAAGGGCGCTGCGTAATCCCATCGCAAACAGGAGTCCGCCCGTGATACCGAAAATGAGCTGGGTCAGGATCATGAACTGCGCCCCCTGCTGCTTCTGTTCTCCCATCCGGACGGCCTGCCCCCGATATAGGCGAGCCCGAGGGAGAGTGCGATCGAGAGCATCGCAGCACTCTCGATGAGCAGGATCAGCAAGCCGGCCCGGCCATCCGGATATTGCAGAAAGACAAGACCCAGGAAACTGGCAAGGTATCCCGTCAGCATGAAAGCGGTGATACCGCCGACAAGTAGCCACCGCTGTACGAGTGGCCCTGGCAAATGGTCGGATCTCATCCCGCCGAGACGCAACATGATAATGGCGGCTGCCAGCAAT
>JASFFK010000084.1:0-8459 GCA_050124335.1 Chromatiales bacterium
GGTTGTTTTCTCAAAGGACCAACCGAAGAGCCCTTCATAAAAGCGTTTGGCAGCCACCGGGTCCTCGGTAACCAGGTCGTGCCAGATGGCCTTGCCGATCAATGGCTCATCAGAAAATGACATGCCTGTCAGATCGGGTCCCTGGGTTGTGGTGCAGGAAAGCAGGAATACACTTAAGAGTACCGTTAAAAGGTGTCGCCCCGGCTTCAAGTACGTTCTCCTTTTTGCCCAAACCATATTCACGTATTCCTCGTCATCGATCATTTTGCAAAGTCTAACGCAAATTGGACCGTTGTATCTTCGTGGCACCAGGGGACCTATGGATCCGGGGTAGAATTACGGTGACATACACCATCCGGAAATGCATTCTCGAACCTGGTCAGAACGGCCTCATCCAATATGCCTCTCTCAACTCACTGATTCAGAATCGCTGCGCACTTCTGTTTGAAGGAGTCCCTGAGCTGGCGCGTGGCTGGTGTACTCGACTATCTATATGAAAGACAGGCCATAGTCCTGACGGAGTGTGTTTAACACCGGGTGTAAAACTAC
The DNA here is from genome assembly GCA_050124335.1 of Chromatiales bacterium. Taxonomy (GTDB): domain Bacteria; phylum Pseudomonadota; class Gammaproteobacteria; order Chromatiales; family Chromatiaceae; genus Sva-25. The sequence goes on from JASFFK010000084.1 coordinate 550, forward strand.
CTATTGTTATTTCGCGGGCAGCCTGATGTATTCAGACTGAATGACCGTCTCTGGCGGATAGCAGTCTCTCCGAACCCAGGACTAAACGGGATTCAATCAACCATGAGAGCAGGTGACTGCCGGGAAGTGCACAACTCGTGGATTGACTCCGGGATAAAGTTTATTCGTTCGAAAGGAGGTTCCCAGGCTTTCTTCTCGTCTATCCAGCTTTGCAATGGCATGACCAAAGGCAGATGGCCGTTCCTGCGAAACCAGGAGTCAACGCTCCAGTCTTGTCCACTTTCCTTATCGGTGATAACGGCCGTCCAGTGAACCCCGCGGAGATTAAAACGATCGCGGACTTCCGGGGTTGAGACCGTCCACCCCGGTAGCTCACCGATGTCACGGAGGATTTGCAGATAGGTCGTCGTGTTGCTGGCGTTGTCGACACAATCCATCCGTCCGATAAGTCCCGACTCGTATTTATTAATCGCCTGGTCGTTGGCCAACACCGGCTGATACTTTTGCGCCAGTGATTCCAATTGCCAGATACCAATACGTACGCGCTGTAATCGATCCTCGAGACTTGAGCCTGGACAAAGGGCCATACGGCTTCTCAGGAGGTCCATATCGTCGGGAGTGAAGGTCATGGTCTCTCTGCGCGCACACGACCAGTTGTAGCAGATTCGCAATGTTACGTAGCCGTACTGATCGATGACATACTTTGGTGGAAGTGGAGAGGAAACTGATCCCTGAGAATCATCAATAGATCTGCCCGATGATAATGCGGCATCAACCGAGCTGGTGTGACTAACGAATATGGCGAAAAAGCCGATCAGAGCATGGCTGAAAACCATAAAAGTCGCTGCGGTGGGATAAGAGACGGGGAATCAGTATCTGTGTCGACACAATCCGCCAGGCTGGAGGATCGAATCAACATCTCTCTCTCAGGCTCCGGGCAGAGCAATCGCGAAAAACAGCAAAGTGTCAGCTACAACATTTGCCGTTAACCTGGAAATCGCAATCTCCAGGATAACGACAAATGTGATTGGACCGGATCGTGATTAAGCGCGATCAGGCTTTGGCTCATAAACCGGTGCAGGAGCTTCCGGTGCCGGCTCTTCTTTCGGGGTGCTGCTACAAGCCGCGAGTCCCAGAACAAGTAGTAAAGCAGAAAGGGATTTGAAGAAGTTAGTCATTTTTCGTTTCCTGTTTTAGAGTTGATAGATGCACAACTGCCAGCATCACCCACATGTAAATGTCTGCCAGCACAGTATCTAATATCCAATCTTTATCCCGAACTGTCAATATCGAAAGTCTGAATATCCAACAGCACTCGTCGTAACTCGTTTGATTATACGCCAACAGTCAACAAACTGCCGAGCCTGGTTGATGAAAGGGGCAACTCGGGGCTGGGCTCATCATGCACCCACAGATTAGCTGCCAGCCATTAACTGCTTATCAACCGGATCGCGATGACTCACAGGGGCTGTCTATGCGTACCGGGAACAGACTTTAATTTTTTTCGCCATTCAACCCGATCGGTTTGGTCTGCTCAATGGTCACGAAACCGCATCGCGACTGTCATTCTCACCTTCAGCTCTGCCACTAAAGCACGTCGCCGCTCCGACTATCAGGAATGGATAATTAACTTTAAACAAGCGTTTGGATTTGCTAGGATTTCTGAAATCTCCCTCCATCGAGCTGATAACAATGAAACTTCGACTGCCGGCCCGTTCAGATACCGTTAAAAGCATGGCTCTGTGCCTCTCCCTGGCTCTCTTATCCGCCGGTTGCGTCCCGCCGAGCGTGGCCACGAAACCCGACAACAACCCGATGTTCAAAGTAACGAATTCCGAAAATGCGGAGAGTGCATCGCGCAGGACAAAGGAAACGGCCGACTGGGTTGTCAATTCAAGAGACAACCGCAACAAGCCGTTCGCAATCATCGATAAAGTCAACGCAAAGGTCCATGTGTACGGATCGGACGGAAAGCCATACGGAGAAGCACCTGTGCTACTTGGACTGGCGAAAGGCGATCACTCCGTCCCGGGCATTGGAAGCAAGTCCTATGCACAGATAAAGCCCGAGGAGCGTACGACTCCAGCGGGACGTTTTGAGGCAGTCATGGGCAAGAATCACAAGGGCAAGGAGATAGTCTGGCTTGACTATGAACAAGCTCTCTCCATGCACGCGGTGGTCAAGGGCATACCCCGGGACCGCCGGGCTCAACGCCTGGCTTCTGCAACGCCGCTCGATAACCGTATTTCATACGGCTGCATCAACGTCCCGGTCCCATTCTTCCAGAAAGTCATACAAAGCAACTTTTCCAGGAATGGCGGCGTTGTTTATATATTGCCGGAAACAGGGCAATTTAGCCCTGCACCCAACGAGCTCCTGACGGCCCAAAAGGCAAATCCCGCCGAATAACAAAGGCTCATGGCGAACCATGGGCAATTCTCTTATTGAGAAACCAGGGGACTCTGTTTTTCCGGGAGTTACTTCATGGTTTACGCCGGTTGTTTTTGGGTGATAATTTCGAAACTTCAATCGGAAGAGAAATAACAAAGCGTCTCGGTTTAGGTAGAATAGCGACAACTGGCAACGGCCTCTCTGTTTTTGTGATGATATGAAGGCGTGTGGCCCCACAGTTCTGTCGGCACAGAGCGGAGACCACACAGCACAGCACGTCTCCGCGACGCTAACAGTTACACCGGGGATGACAAGTGCGCAGACGAAAACGTGGATGATGGGAACGAGCGGGACTAGAGAAACCGTTGGAAGGTCCGGATAGCGGAATTCCCCCTCTCGACATGCGAATGAAATTTATTCTGTTTTTGTTCCAGGGTAAATTTCTGTAATGAGCCTGCTTTCAGTTACGCTTTTTATATCATTGTGAATCGAATAATTTGCTCAGTATGAAAGCTCGACACCCGGCATCCTCAAACTCCGTGGCAATTCTGGCTCTGTGCTCGTGCATCGCGCTGACAACCGGTTGCGTCCCCCCGAGCGTGGCCACGAGAGCCGACAACAACCCGATGCTCAAAGTAACGAATTCTGATGATCCGGAGACTGCATTGCGCAGGACGAAGGAAACAGCTGACTGGATTGTCAGTTCAAAAGACAACCGCAACAAGCCATTCGCAATCATCGATAAAGTCAACGCGAAGGTCCACGTGTACGGATCGGACGGAAAGCCATACGGCGAAGCACCCGTGCTGCTTGGGCTGGCGAAAGGTGATCACTCCGTCCCGGGCATTGGCAACAAGACAATCTCACAGATCAGGCCCGATGAACGCACCACCCCGGCTGGACGTTTCGAGGCAGTCATGGGCTTCAATCACAAGGGCAAGCAGACACTTTGGCTGGACTACGAACAAGCTCTCTCCATGCACGCGGTCATCAAGGGCACCCCCCTGGAACGCCGGGCTCAACGCCTGGCCTCTCCAACGCCGCTCGATAACCGTATTTCGTATGGCTGCATCAACGTTCCGGTTCCATTCTTCCAGGAAGTGATACAAAGCAACTTTTCCGGGAATGGCGGCATTGTTTATGTATTGCCGGAAACAGGGCAATTTAGCCCTGCACCCAACGAGCTCCTGACGGCTCAAAAGATAGATCCCGATAGATAACAACGACTTGTGCCAAACCATGGGCCGTTATCTTCAGGAGGCCCCGGGAAATCATTTGACGGGTTTCAGAATGTGGCATTGGCGGGAGAAGCGGAAAACCGGACTTCCGGGATGACGGAGAGTCCCGGAATCTCGCGGGGGTGGTTCATGGAAGAGTTCCGCTTTCTTTGGAGGAAAAGCACGTCAGCGCTCATGCCTGATTCGACTCACTGCGGGGTTCGGCGGGCTCATCATCTGACCGGGGCGGGCTACTCGAAATCAGCACTGCAAACCAGGCACTCCCCGCCTGCTGCTCCGCAATAAACTTGATGACCATGGTCAGCGGCACCGACAGCAACATACCCACCGGTCCGAACACCCACCCCCAGAAGATCAATGAAAGAAAGACGGCCAAGGTCGACAAACCCAGGCGATGTCCCATGAAACGCGGCTCAATTATATTCCCGACAAGCGTATTCACCAGCAGATAAAGGGCAATTATCATGCCTGTCAACAATGGGTCGCGTTCCAGCAGCGACAGCAGAACAGCCGGCACGGCGGCGATGATAGAGCCGATATTGGGAATAAAATTCAGCAGGAAGGCAAGAAAACCCCACAGCAGCGCAAACTGCACATCCATCAGCCACATGCCTGCACTGATCAATCCACCAGTCAGAAGGCTGAGCATTGCCTTGGTGGTGATATAGCTATTCATGGAAACCGCCAGGTTCGACAAGCCGGATAGAACCTGGCTGTTGTGAACTGTGTGTCCTGCCGAAACCTTCGCCTTGAGTGAGCTGGCATCAGCCAGCATGAAAATCACCGTGAAGACAATCAGGAACAGGTTACTCAGAGTATCACGGAGCCCCGAGAGAAAACCGGCAAAGAAACCAACGGCCGCCCCGGGATCCAGCGCACTGGAAATGGCTTTGCCACTGATTTCGATTCCGTGACCGTTTAGCCAGACTAGCCAGCCCTCCACCAGCGCTTTCAGCTGAGACTGGTATTCAGGCATAGCCTGGATGAAGGTGTTGACCGATGATCCCAGTAACAGAAAGACCAGTATCAGCAGCAAGAGCGTGGCAAGAGCCACCACCGATACGGCCAGCCAATGCGAGACCCCGCGCTGAAGCAGGCGGTTTATTGGTGAACTTAGAATTACCGCAATGAACAGAGCCAGCAGAAATGGTACCAGCAGGTTTGCTGCGTAACGGGCACCGGCGAATATGACAACCAGCGAAGCAAGTGTCAGCAACACATCACGCACCGGGTTGTGCGCTGCTGCGAGGGATGAATCATTCATATGGATACTCCGCGATAACCTGGCCTCTATCAGAAGCATCGTACCCGGGCATCGCCTTGATTCGCAAAACCGCGCGCACCATCCGGCGCAAATTTCCGTTTCACGGGAGCTTTGTTTGTCCGCTTCTGATCGCCGAGGTCAATACTCGAATAAAAAAACCGGATCAGTTATCCATCAATCAACTGACCGGTGGACTTCAGGATACCCCGGGCAGTTTCCTGGCTGATGCTGTGGCCTGATCGATCAAAGGTACTACTTGCTCCGCGATTTCAACGCCCGGGTAATGGCTACCAGCAGGGGGCCGATGGCTGCCGGGAGTATGGATTCAACCGGATTGCGCAGAAAACTGCGTACCTCATCCTTCAGGGCCATAAGCTCCGCGTCGGCCAGGGCAACCTCATCTTTGAGGTCGTTCAGTGCCACTTCGCGCATCTCCCTGATCATCTCTACCTCTGGAGCGGGTTTGATTGATCTCGCATAGCCAATGAGCAACGCGGCCAGCAGGATATCCGCACCGCCCACCGCAAGCGCAGCCAGCGATTCGCCCCAGTAAGGGACCAGGGCAAAAAATATTGCCAGGCTAAGCATGGCAAGGCCGAAAAGCGCCACCAGACCGGCCAAGGCATTGAGCTGCAGCTTTTTGGAAAGAAGCCGTATCTCGTTCTGGGTCAGCAGCCGATCTGTCCGCCAGAGAATCCTGAGGCTGTGTACGAAACGTTCCATAGCTTCTCCTATTTACGTGAAAACAGCTGGCCGACGACTACACCCACGGAAAAGGCCGCCAGCAAGGTGAGCACCGGGCGCTCCCGCACGGCATGTTCCATGTCATTGAGGAAAGCGTTGAAGTCGATGTTCAGATTCTCGAGCGTTTTGGCCGATTCAGCTATCACTTCCTCAAGAGGCTCGCTGTCTGTCGCAGGCTCAGCTTCTGACAGGCTCTCCTCTGCACTCGTTTGCTTGCTGGAGACAGTACCGGTCGAACCCTTACGTCTGCGTGTGGTGCGTTTTGCCGGTCGCTCGGGCTTGGCGATCCCCTCTTCCCTGTTCGTTGTATCCCCGGATACATCTACCTCCTGTTCCTGTCCTGCAGGGCGCGCGGCGGTTGAGTCCTTCTTTAGACGTTCCGAACGCAAGGCCGCGACCTCACGCTGTAACGCTTTGAGTTCATCCAGATCTTTTTCAGAGCTCGCCATCCACCATCCTCCTGCAGAGTTTCTCCAATTAGTATAACTCTACTGAGGAAAAAGAAAGTGAAGTTGCCAGTCCAGGCCGAATTAAGGTTTTGGACATTATAATACGCTGAAACCTGACCGTTAACCGGCTGGTTACCAATCCTGAATATCTTGCGATTCAGCCACCTGTGGGAACTGTCCAGCGATCACTGCTACTGGCGTTCCAGTCGGCAGTCATAACAGGCGCAGATAGAAGTAAAGACCATTGCCGCCGTGAATGTTGTTCTTGATGAAGTAATGCAAAATAAAGAGGTTAATAGCCTTCTTCGTGTCATCGTCACCGTCTGCCTGAACATTGCTGAACGATGAGGCGATAATCCAGTCACCTGGTATTGTCAGAGCACCGGCAGACAGACCACCACCCAAACCAATGGGGTCAGACCACAGTTTTCACGCTTGATCTGGTTGAAAATCGAGGTTTATCCCTGATGACCAGAGTGATTATTCAACAGAAACACCTCCTGACACCTACACTGGGTAGAGAAGTTGCATCCCGTAACTGTAAAAAGCAATAAGTGAACCTCATGCCCAAAGTCGCCATCATCCAGGAATCACCCGTATTGCTCGATCGCAGCAAAACGATTGAAAAAGCAGTCCAGCTCATTGAGCAAGCAGTGTCCGCCAATGCCGAATTAGTAGTGTTTCCGGAAGCCTACATATCCGGCTATCCGGCCTGGATATGGCGTCTTCGACCTGGTAGTGACTGGGGCATAAACGAATCGCTGCATGTCCGTTTACTCGGGAGTGCCGTCAATATCGATGCAGGTGATCTCGAACCGATCTGCGATATTGCCAGAAAAACGAAGGTCACTGTGGTCTGTGGAATGAACGAGCGTGACAACATGCTCAGCAAGGCTACGCTATATAACACAGCTGTGATCATCGGACCGGAGGGTGACATTCTCAATCGCCATCGCAAGATCATGCCGACAAATCCCGAACGCATGGTGTGGGGTTTCGGTGACGGGTCCGGATTACGCGTCGTTCAGACACCGGCTGGAAGAGTCGGGACTCTTATCTGCTGGGAAAACTACATGCCACTGGCACGGTACACCCTCTATTCACAGGGCATCGAGATCTACATAGCACCAACATACGACAGCGGTGACGGCTGGATTGGGACCATGCAACACATTGCCAGAGAGGGGCGTTGCTGGGTGATCTGTAGCGGGGTCGCACTCACCAATAGCGACATCCCCTCCGACTTCCCGGAAAGGGATACCCTCTACCCTGCCACGGAGACATGGATCAATCCGGGTGACTCTGCCGTGATAGCACCTGGTGGAGACATCGTAGACGGCCCGATGCATCAGGAAAAAGGCATTCTCTACGCGGAGATTGATACAGAACGCGCCAGCATTGCCAAACGCGATCTCGATATCACAGGCCACTATTCGAGACCGGATCTGTTTACCCTCGATGTCGATACGCGGCATCAAAGCCCGATCAGTTATCCATGGAAAACATAAAAGCCGGATCTCAGCATGTACTGAAGCAGCTGTTAACGATCTCCTGTGAATTGAACTGCCCCGATCGATTGACTAAATCCGTTTTTAGCTGTTAGCGATTTTAAACTTCATCGTCACTATGGATAATACAGTTGATAAATTATCTGCCGGTATTCAATTATCGTTACTACTGGCTGGATTATCCTTTGGCACCTGCCCCATGTCCCTGACGGCCACCGCATATCTCAACATCGAGAACTACGGCTCATGATAAACCAACAGCCGTATTCTTTTTGAAAGCATCATCTGTAAGGCCCGGCATGTGTGTGTATACTTT
>JASFFK010000085.1:0-8451 GCA_050124335.1 Chromatiales bacterium
TCCTGAAGAAGCTGTCCTGAGACCCCGAGCGGTGTCCGCGGAGGGACTGCAACAGCCATCTGTGATAATGTATAGATCTTTGTCTATTAGTATATAACCTAATATTGATTTGCCATCAGGCCGCTGCCCGGGAACACTGGGTGGTTGTGTTTTTACGAGGGAGATAGTCGTGCACGCAGTACTCTACCGGCTTTTGCCGTTTTTACGCTGGTTTCCCCTGACGACCTCGGGCCTGAAGGCCGACCTGGTCGCGGGAATCACCGTGGCACTGGTTCTGGTACCCCAGAGTATGGCCTATGCCCAGCTGGCCGGCTTGCCCGTCGTGTACGGACTCTATTCCTCATTCATACCGGTCATCATCGCATCGCTCTGGGGCTCCTCCAGCCAGCTCCATACAGGTCCGGTGGCGATGTTGTCACTGATGTCCGCGGCTGCACTGATTCCTCTCGCAAATCCCGGATCGGCGAGCTTTATCGAGCTTTCCATCATGCTCGCCCTGATGGTTGGTGTCTTGCGACTGCTTCTCGGCCTTCTGAGCCTTGGCGCAATCGTGAACATGCTGTCCAGCCCTGTGATTGTCGGCTTTACCAATGCGGCGGCACTGATCATCGGCCTGTCACAGCTCAGCAAGGTACTGGGCGTGCCATTTCCGAGAACGGAGTCCTACCTTGCTGATCTCTGGCGTGTTGTTCGCCAGATAACGGACACCCACATTCCGACACTGCTGTTTGCGGTTGGTACCTGGGTGCTGATTGCCGGGTTACGCAAGTACCGTCCGGGACTGCCAGGTGTGCTTTTTGCAGTTATTCTCGCAACACTGGCCAGTGGATTCATGAGTTTTGAAAACAAGATCACGGTGAAGAGCATCCAGATCGCCGATCCGGTCCTGCTTTCCAAGATGATAAAGCTCGACAGCGCACAGAAGCGCATGGAGGAGATCACGACCGAGCTGGCCGGCCTCAATCGCCGTGCAGAGGAAATGGAACGTGACGCCGGCCTGGATGCAGTCGCAGGAGCAGCGGAGGTGCGCTCCGGGATTCCTGCCCTGGAATTCGAACAGGCGGAGAACAAGCGCGAGATGATCCAGCTGCGTCTCGACCTGCATCATCTCAAGTTACAGGCAGTAGAGGTGCCTGGCTCCGGGCTTCTCTTTTTCGCAGCAGACAATGACGAAGTGGCCCGTACAGAGGATCGCAAGCTCTGGCGGTTCCAGGGCGTAAGTAATGGCGAGGTGACCCTGTCTGCCGGCGGTGATGTCGTTGGCGTGATACCGGCGGGCCTGCCAAGCTTCGAGGCACCTGTCATACAGTGGGACCTGGTACTGGCCCTGCTGCCGGCAGCGCTGGTCATGGCCCTGATCGGTTTCATGGAAGCGACATCGATTTCCAAGGCAATCGCAACCGACACCGGCGAGCGTGTCAGTGCCAACAAGGAACTGATCGGCCAGGGGCTCGCGAATATCGCCGGCAGCTTCTTCAGCGCATTTACCGTCAGCGGATCCTTCTCGCGATCGGCGGTAGCGGCGAGAGCCGGCGCAAAAACAGGCCTGTTCGCGATCATCAGCGCGCTTGCCGTGGTCCTGGTCCTGCTGTTTTTCACCGAGTATCTCTATGACCTGCCGCAGGCAGTACTCGCGGTGATCGTCATGATGGCGGTTTTCAGCCTGATCCGCATCAAGCCCCTCGTCCAGGCCTGGAAGGTGGACAAGGTTGGCGCATTGACCGGCGTTATCACCTTTGTTGCCACGCTAGTGATGGCGCCCGCGATCGCCAACGGCATCCTGATCGGTGTCGGCCTGACGATTCTCTATTGCCTCGTCCGCACCATGAAACCGCGCGCCGACATTGTTTCTCGCAAGCCGGACGGGACACTCGGCGGCATGCGCGCACACCACTTGCAGCCGATCAGCGAGCAGTTCGTGCCCGTACGCTTTGACGGTTCACTGACTTTCGTGAATGTCGCCTATTTCGAGGACATCATCCTCGAAGCGCTGTCGGACTTCCCCCAGGCGAAGGCGATCCTGGTTGTCGGCAGTGCGATCAACGAGATTGACGCCTCCGGCGAAGAGAAGGTTCGCGAGGTTGCCGAACGCCTGCAGCAGCGTGGCGTGAAGCTGATGTTCAGCGGTCTCAAGCACCAGGTAAAGCGACTGCTGGAACGCGCCGGTGTTGTCGACATGCTGGGTCCTGATGCCTTTTTCCCGGACAAGGAAACCGCACTGCGTACGCTGTGCGCTACCTATGGCGAATGCGCGGAAGGCAGTACCAGGCAGCCGCGACTGACTGAACAACCGGCCTCATAACCGGACATACCCGGCGCCTGCAGCGCCATGTCCGCACATTGGCGTCAAATCTGCCAGACCAACGGGCGTCCCCCGACAGGAGCAGCGACAGCCCTATCGATGCTATAGTTGGCCTGTAACCCAGGAAATGAAGTCCGGAACATTATGAAACCACTGATCTACCTGCTGGGCTGCGCTATCCCGGCCATCCTGATCGGTTCCTGCGCATCCATCCCTCCCGGCGATACCTACGCATCAGAAGGCGAGCGCCTCTATGCGGAGAACTGTTCGCGCTGTCATCACCAGGCTGAGCAGTTCTCCTCCGAGGACAACGAAACCCTGAAGAAAACGATCACCAGGGGGGCGCACAAGATGCCTGCCTTCCCGGACATCACGCCCGAAGAGCAACAGGAGATCATCTCCTACATCCGCAATCTCTGATCCAGGCAGATACTAACCGCCCCCGTGAATCGGCGCCGCCCCGGCTGAAGGGAGAATCGTCTAGGAGTCCTTTTTTCGATCGCGCCCGATGGCATCGATCGATACGCCGGGCGACTGTTTCATGAATCCGGGCTGATCGGGCTTTTGTGTTTCGAACAGCTTGTAGCCGTTGAGCATGGCGGAGACATCGCCCCGCTTTCCCTTGATATCCTGCAGAACCACCGTGATGACATGCACCATGGTGATTCCGGCAATGATGGCAGCAAAGTCACTGTGGACTGACGGCAGATAGATACGGGCTACCAGCGGATGCTCCTCCATGAAAATACCGGTCATCGCCATCACCACAAGAAAAAGGTAGAGCAAGGCGTAGAGAGGAACCCAGAGCGGATTATGGGCATACCAGTTCGGCAGCGGCATCTTGCCGAACGTGAGGTAGAACATCAGCATCTGCTTCATGGCGGGCAGGTTCGCCCTGGCCGGCACCAGCGCTTCCCAGCCACCGACACTCCTGTCACTGAACAGCAGCCAGATGCGCAACGCCAGTCCCGCCATGAGAACAGAGGCGGCGTAGCCGTGCAGATCTGCGGCACCAGCCGCGACACTCGGCGCACGTGCGACGAGCCAGCCTGTCGCTGTCAGTGTCAGGACGGAAAGTGCGATCGACCAGTGCGCCAGCCGCATCCACTGCGACCAGACGGAAACCCTTTGAAAGTCGTTCATTGCATCACCAATTCAGCCGGATTGCGGATGATTATCCGGCAAGGGCAGGCATGTGAGAAGCCCGGTGACAAGAAACGGATGCGCGCGAGGACATCCACTGCAGTTCATGGCATGCACAGCAGCCGGGCAGGACCATTTCAGGCCGCGACACAGCGATTCATCACTGGTGCCTGCCATTCCAGGCATGGGATTTCCGGCTGCGTCAACCTCTCCCCGGTTCCATCGCCTGCAGCGCAGGTCGTACGCGGGCCGTGATGAGATGAGCCAGGCCGTAAAACTCCGGATAGCGCTCTGCCATCTCGACGATGTAATCAAGCACCAGGGGGATGTCTGCCAGGTAACCGGCTTTACCGTCACGGCGGTAAAGACGCGCAAAAATGCCTGCGACCTTGATGTGGCGCTGGAGTCCCATGAGATCGAACCAGCGCTGGAATTGCTGTGCCTGTGCCCCGGTGATCAGGCCGGATTGCAACGCCAGTTCCGCATATCCGGCCACCCAGCGGTCGACCTGCTCCAGTGGCCAGCGTATGTAGGCATCTTTCAGCAGGGAAACCAGGTCATAGGTGATCGGCCCCCTGACGGCATCCTGGAAATCGATGATTCCAGGTGAGTTTGAATCGGTCAGCATCAGGTTACGGGAATGATAATCCCGGTGTACGAAAAGTTGCGGCTGCTCAAGTGCATTCTCCACGAGGCGTGTGAAGATGGCATCGAGCATCGCATTTTCCTGCACATCCAGCTCAAGCCCGAGGTGCCTGCCGCAGAGCCACTCACGGAACAACTCCATTTCGAAACGCAGCAAGCTTTCGTCATAAGGCGGCAGGTCATCCGGGGGCGCAGAGGTCTGAAAGGCCATCAACGCGGCCATGGCCTCACCGTACAGCTGAGCTGCAGAATCCTGATCGAGGCGATCCAGGTACTGGATATCCCCGAGGTCTTCAAGCAGCAGAAAGCCCTGTTCCAGATCCTGCGCATGAATGTGCGGAACATGCACACCCGCGGTCTCGAGCCTGCCGGTGACATCGACGAATGGATGGCAATCCTCGTGTTCCGGCGGTGCGTCCATGACAATACGGGTAATGCCATCAGCACTGGCAACGCGGTAATAACGCCTGAAGCTGGCGTCACCAGCGACCTGCTCCAGGGTATCCGGCCGGAGGCCGGGCTGGTCAGAGAGCCATGTGACAAGTTGCGCTAATCTGTCCGTCATGGTGAATCAGGGCCGACATGAAGTAACAAGCCCGCGATTATAGCCCGAGTGACGGCAAGCCTGTCCGGTCCCTCCCTCGCCCGTTCTGCATCTGTGGGATCGGGATCATTAGCTGGTACAATTCCGCACACGGCGGGTGGGGGACCGGTCGCCGAGAACCGCTACCTGACACCCGGCCCGGACACTGCGTGAACAGAAAGAGAAGAAGCCTCCTGACACTGCTGATGCTGTTGCCACTTTCCGGGGAATCCCGGGAAGCGGAGAGTATCACGCCTTCCTGCATGGCGCGGCCAGTGGACGACTCACCAGCGCTTGATCTTTCAGACAAGGTCAGGATTGCGGCTGACAGTGGAGAAGTGTTACTCACCAGAGAGCTGATCATTCTGGATGGTGATGTGGAGATCACCAACGGTGCCCAGTCTCTGCGCGCCAACGAAGTGCGCTACGACATGAAAAGCCGAAGCGCAACTGCCACGGGAGATGTCATCATGGCCCAACCGGGATTCGAGGTCCGAAGCCGGCAAGCTGCCTATGACATGACCAGTCAAACCGCTGAACTCGAGAAAGTCAGCTACAAGATCATCGAACACGGGGGCCAGGGCACAGCAGAGCGCGCGACCCTGCGTCGCACAGGCGCCTCCTCTTTCCAGGAAATCAGCTACAGCACATGCCCGCCAGAGAAGGAAGACTGGAGGATATCGGCCAAGCGCATCGAGATTGACCGCGAGAAGGGCACCGGCACAGCCGAGGATGCCCGCATGAAGATCAGGGGGGCAACAATCTTCAAGGTACCGCGCTTCATGTTCCCGATCGACGATCGCAGGATGAGCGGCATCCTGGTACCGCGAATCGGCTACTCCACGACTCGCGGCCTGGATATCGTCGTTCCCTACTATTTCAATCTTGCGCCCAACTATGATGCCACCCTTTACCCGCGTATCACGGCAAGTCGCGGTATTGCGCTGGGAGCCGAGTTTCGGTACCTGACCGAAAAACACACGGGCCAGATATTCGGTGAGATCTTTCCGGATGATCCGAAAAAACCGGACGGCGAGAACACACGCTATGTCTTTGGCTATGACCACGTATCGCGTTTCAATTCCCACATCAAGGGCACCATCAACTACGACTATGTGTCGGACGACACCTACCTCGAGGACTTCGGCAGTCCGCTGGCGGTCTCCAGTAGCCGTTATGCTGTACAAAGCGCCGAACTCGTCTACGAGGAAGACTACTGGAACAGCTATCTGCGCGTTCAGAGACTGCAGGTCATCGACCAGGAAACCGAACCGGCGTATGAACTCATGCCCCAGCTTGGAGCTCACTGGTATCGCCACTACGAAAACGGACTGATCACGCGGCTCGATGCCGAACTGTCGAATTTCGACAAGGAGAATGCCGTCACTGGCGCCCGGTTCGATGTGCGCCCCGCCATCGGTGCGGGCTTCCTGAGTTCCCGGGGGCATTTCAGGTCCATGCTCAGCGGCAGATACACAAGCTACGAGCTGCAGGATACTGCTCCGGGAGACCCGAACAGCATCACACGCTCTCTCTACACTGCTTCTCTCGATGCAGGCCTCTTTTACGAACGCAGGCTCAACTGGTCCGGGAGCAGCGGATACCAGACACTTGAACCGCGTCTTTTCTATCTCTACACACCCTACAGGGACCAGTCCGACATTCCCGCTTTCGATACCAAGCTTGCCGATTTCACCTTCGCCAACTTCTTTCGCGAGAATCGTTTCACGGGCGCTGACCGAGTCGGGGACGCAAACCAGCTGGCACTCGCGGTCACCTCACGATTCATTCAGGACGGCAGCCAGAAAGAGTGGTTCAGGACCAGCATCGGGCAGATATTCTATTTCGACGATCGACTGGTTCAGCTCGATGACCCGGATACCAGCCAGCCATTGCCAACGGAAACGGGGGAGTACGGCGCCTTCGTTGCCGAGGTCTACGCCCAGCTCAACGAGATCTGGTCAACAGAATCCGTCGTTGAATGGGATTTCGAACAGGACAGGCTTTACAAGGGACTCATGCGTGTCAGCTACCACGATACAGAGGCCGACCGCTTCCTGAGCATTGGCTACAAGAAAGACATAAACCAGCTTGCCGAATACACGGATCTCTCCTTCCGTTTTCCCATCAATGACAAGCTCAAGGCCATCGGGCGCTGGCAGTATTCTCTCGAGGATGACCTGACGCTCGATTTACTCGGAGGTCTTGAGTACGACACCTGCTGCTGGGGGCTCCGCGGAATCGTGCAGCGCAATCGCAACAGTACAGGCAATGGCTACGAGACCGACTTCTATTTACAGCTCGTCCTGAAGGGGCTCGGCAATTTGGGGAAATCGGACATGAACTCATTCCTGTCACGTAATGTCTACGGCTACAACGGCTTTGATTACTACTAGGCGAGCAATGTCCGGCAGGGAGATCGCAATACCTGCTGTACGCTGCCAATCAGGGTATAATTTGCGGCTGACTCACTCGCAGACCACGAAAACCCGCTTGCGCGAGGTTCGGACATGATGAAACAACTGCTCCTCATCCTGACACTCACTCTTGTCACGGCGACGCCCGTTCTGGCAGAAAGACCGATTGACGAGATTGTTGCTGTTGTCGAAAACGATGTCATCTTGCGTTCCGAATTCAATCAGGCACTGCGCTCCTCGCCCCGTCCGCCCGGGATGTCGAGAGAAGCGCATGAAAAGCAGGTTCTCGAGGAACTGATCACAAGCAAGGCACACGAAATCGCCGCGGTCAACAGCGGGGTGACGGTCAGTGACGAGGAGATCGACGAGGCCGTCCAGCTGATCGCCTCACGCAACGATATTACTGTCGACTTTCTCAAACAGGTGCTGGCGCAGCAGGGCAAGAGTTACCAGGGCTTTCGCGAGGATATCCGCAAGCAACTACTGACACGCAACTTTCACCAGAGCCAGCTGCGCAACCTGGTCCAGGTCACGGATTCGGAAATCGACAACTATCTGGCCCTCTATGGCAAGAAAGGCCAGGTCACCACCGTGACCCAGACGAAAGCCAGGCACATCCTGTTACGCCCTGGCGAACGTCTCTCGAATGCAACAGCGGAAGCAAAACTCAATGAATACCGCGAGCGCATCCTTGCCGGCGAAGACTTCGCATCCCTGGCGCGCGCTTATTCCGATGATACAGCTTCGGCCCTGAAGGGCGGCGAACTGGGCTGGCTCGATCCGGACCAGGGTACGCCCGAATTCCGACAGGCCATGAACCGGCTGCAACCCGGTCAAATCAGCAGGCCCTTCAAGAGTGCGTTCGGCTGGCATATCGTTCAGGTCGAGGATCGGCGGAAGCATGAGAGTGCAGATACGGCCACGCGTAACGCCGCTCGCGAAGAGATCCAGCAACGCAAAATCGAGGAGAATCTCGACCTGCTGATCCGCCGCTTGCGCCAGCAGGCTTATGTCGAAGACCGCCTCTACGACGAAAACTACGACTTCTGATCCCGGATGAGTCACCGCATTGCGGTCACCAGCGGCGAGCCCGCCGGAATAGGCCCGGATCTCTGCATCCAGGCAGTCCAGTCACCCCGTGATGGACTTGTCTTTATTGGCGACCCGTCTGTAATGGCCGCGCGTGCAGAGATACTCGGGCTGCCACTCTGTCTGAACCTGCTTGACAATCCGACATCGCCGCTGAAGTCCGGATCGCATACCATGAACCTGTTACCGGTCACTGTGCAGGCACCGGCTGTCGCCGGGCAGCTCGATCCAGCCAACAGCCGCTATGTTCTATCGATACTCGATGCCGCAAT
>JASFFK010000086.1:0-8386 GCA_050124335.1 Chromatiales bacterium
ATGCGAAAAATAACCGTGAAAATCGAGCCTGTCCGTGATGCCGTAACCCCAGACGAGATAGCTCTGCCCGTCCTCGAAACGGTTCTCGGGATTGATCGTGATATCGAGATCGAGGTTGCCCTTGCCGGCCGGCGTTCCGTGGTCGTAGCCACCGGAAGCGAAGGCCAGGCCGGGAATGAGAAAAAGAGGCAGATAGAAAAGGTTTTTCATTGATGCAGTCTTCATGTCATTGTTGCGGGAATCCTGGCAGTGAAATCAGGCTTCATGAGGTCGTGCCTGCTTCAGCAATGCAATAGTTTTCATGACGAAATGCGGGTGTACAGAGTGCAAGAAACAGCAGATCGGTTCTGCTGGAACTGTTCTTGATGCGCTGGCGGGACCCGGCCGGTATCAGGACCACATCACCATGCCGCACCATTGTCGGCTGTAATCCCTCGATCTCGACGATCCCCTCCCCTTCGAGGATCAGGTAACGCTCATCGGTACCGGACAGATAATGCCACTCTGTGGTGGTACCGGGCGGCACGCGCGCTTGCGCGATAGAGAGGCCGGGGTCGGCATCCGAGTTCGACAGCTCGCTGATATAGCACCCCTCCCTGATCAGGGTCTCCCCGACCTGTCGATGCAGGATACGGGGCAGCCTCACGGCGCGCAGACCACTGCCCTTGCCCCGGGGATCGAACAAAAAGCACCGGGGCCGAGACCCCGGTGTCCTGCATCAACCAAAGGACTTGAGATCCACATCCAGACGGCTGCAGCTGATCTTGCGCGCAAAATCCGATTCGCCGGGAAACTCCTGGGCGATGATCCAGATCTGCGGCAGGTGCGACATGTCGTGCATGGTCTTGAGAGAGTGTGTCGTGCGCTCCTCATCGAAGAACGCAAAGGGTTCATCGAGGAAGAGGAACTGGTCCCCCTTGACGACATCACGCGCCAGCGCCTGGGACATGCTCAGGCGAACAGCCAGCAGGACCTGGCGCTGGGTTCCGCTGGAGATCTCGTCGAACTCCATGAAGTCCCCTTTCTCGGCAGAGAAGACCTGTACGTCGAGCTCGTTGTCGAGCTTGAGGTGCTGGTAGCTGTTCTGTGTGAGACGCGGCAGGATATCGCCGGCACCGTCACGCAACTCGCGATTGAACCGCTTGGCAACGCGCTCCATCGACCCCTCGATGAGCTGATTCGCAAGCGCCCTTACCCTCACGTTGCGGCTGTTCTCCTCGATGGTATTGCGATAGCTGTCCTGCTCATGCCGCATGTTCTCGGCGCGCTTGACGAGATCGCGTTCAGAGGCAATCTGACTCCCCAGGTCGTCGATCTTCTCCTGCAACAGGGAGGCCACATTATCGAGCCATCCACACTCCTGGTTCGCAATCACCTCCACCTGCTGCTTCGTCGCGTCCCGCTGCACGAGATGTGCAAGAATCGAGGCTGTCTGGCGTTCGTCCACGGCATTGTCCAGCTCGTCGGCAGCGACACCCGCAAGCGACAGGTCGTCCCCTTCCTCGCGTCGCTTGACCACAGCCCCGGCTTTTTCAACATAGTCGTGACTCTTTCCCTCGAAGGCGACAATCACCTCGCGTGTACCCATGGTGGCCAGCCAGGTCAACAGGCCGAGGACACCGAGCCCTGCGGCACTATAGACCAGCCACTTGAGTTCGAGGCTGCCGCCCGGCATCGGGAATGACTGCAGCAGGTTGTCGACGGGCTGGGTGAGCGCATGCTGCGGGTAGTAGATCAGCAGTATCCAGGCCACCGCAGCGAGCGCACCGAAAAGCAGGAACAGGAATTCCAGGGAGCGATTGCGGCTGCGCTTGCTGCTGGCCTGGCGATAATCATCGATCGTGGCGATGAATTCCCCGGTGGCAGCGCGCAGTTCGTCGGCTTCGGTTCGTGCCGAATCGCATGCCTGCTGGACAAGGGCAAGCTCCTCTTCCATCGACTCGAGCTTGCCGGGTTCGAGTCCCAGCTCCTCGATGTCTTCCTGGATGCGGATGTGGCGCGCATCGGCGTTGACCATGCTGTTCTTGAAATTCTCGATTTCGCGATCGAAAGCCTCATGGGTCTTTTCGAGAGTCAGGATGCCCGCCATGCTCTTGATGGCATCACTGTGCGGATGCGGTGCCGTCAGCTCCCGCTGGGCGAGATAGAAGGATTCGATGAACTCGTCGTACTTCACGCCCAGGATCTGCTTCAGCGAGAGCTTGACAGCCTCGGCACCCCGGGCGATTGCCTCTTCATCCCCCTTGAAGGAGAGTCTCGCGCTGTGATTGCCATCGGAATCCAGGTGCCTGGAGACCTGGTACTCCCGGCCGTCCGAGGCAAGGAAAGAGATCGCGGCAAGGCAACGGTCTTCGCCCCAGCGGATAATCTTCCGGCGATTGTTCTCGTCATGGGACCAGGTACGGCCGTAGAGCGCGAAACAGATGGTCTCTCCGATCGTGCTCTTGCCGGATTCGTTCGGACCACTAACCCCGATAATGCCCTCTTTCGGGAGATCGTTCAGGTCGAGTTCGCGATACTTCAGAACATTCCTGGCATGCAGGCCGGTGATAATCATGCCTCACCCCCGAGCTGGTTCAGAATCTGGCGAATTGCGAGTTCCACGGCCTCATCGAACAGTTCGACATCGAACTGTCCGCCTGCATTGAGGCGATGCTCGCGTTCCTCGGAGCAGTAGTTCTCGAATTCAGCAAGAATCTTAGGCATTTCCTGGGACATTGCATGTCACTCCGCTTAAATCACAAGGTGCACAGTATACCCAAATACGTTCACCAGATAAGGCACAGCTCAGAGAAAGTTCAGGCTTGACAGCGGCCAGAAAGTTCAGGCCTTGCGCACCCTGAAACGCGCTTCCGGCACCGTGAAATCAAGCGACTGCAGCGAGACGACGAGGTGCTGATCGAGGACCATTTCCGGTGTCCTTCGGACCCGGGATTCCAGTGCCAGTTCAGGCAGAAGCAGTGTCGCCTTGCGCTCCTCGAGATCGACGATCACTGCCTCGCCCTGCCAGTTTTTCTGCCGCGAGAGCCAGACCAGTTTCCAGTGAAGATTGGAGAATCGCTCCGCACGACGGACCAGCGAAGAAGCAGCACTCGCTTCGCCGACACGCTCCACGATGGTCTCCTCATCGAGCAACGGCTCCTGCTTCAGGTAAGAGCGGATCTGCTGATGCGTGACGAGGTCCGGGTAACGGCGCAGCGGGCTTGTGACGCGCGTGTAGTGGTCGAGGCCGAGGCCGAAATGGCGCTCGGGCTGCGTCGCCATCCGCGAAGGCTTGAAAAGCTTGCGATACGCAAACATCTCCGACATCGTCTCCGGCGTCCGTGTCTCGTCGGGTGGCGGCTGATTGGCGAACGGAATCAGGATGCCGTTACGCAGGGCGAATTCAGCAATGGCCTCACCGGCTGCCATCATCGCCTCGGCCACCATCTGGCGACTGCCGCCGCGTTCAAGCGGCTTGATGAGAATCTCGTCGCCATCGAGACGCACGCTCACCTCCGGGAGGTCGATGCCAGCAGCACCGGCTTGCATGCGACGATCACGAAAACGTGCGAGCATCGCGGTAATCGCCTGCAGGCGGCTGTCATCCGAGGCTGTTGCCTCGGCGTAGGTCATACGCGTCACCCTGATTGTCGCCAGGTGAATCTCGATCTCCTGCAGTCTGCCTTCGGCATCGATTTCAAAACCGACCGACAGCGCCGGTGATGTGTCGTTCAGCCCGAGCCCGAGCCGTTCAGTCATGCCATGCGGAAACATGGGAACGATCGCCTCTGGCAGGTAGAGATTCGCGCCGCGCTCGCAGGCTGCCACATCCAGATCCGAGCCCGGGGGCGCCAGCGCCCCGGCATCGGCGATGTGGACCCAGAGACGCTCGCCGTCGATGCTGATCGCGTCGTCCGGATCATTGCTGCCTGCATCATCGATTGCCCAGGCGTCGAGATGCGTCAGGTCGAGCCGCTCTTCATCGGGCAGCTCCGGAACCGGGATGGCCGGTTCCTGCAGAGCGACGCCGGCGCGTATCGGATGCAGATTGAATGCTTCAGGCCAGTAACCGACGCGTAACAGCAACTGGTGCGCGTGCTCGCGAGTCTGGCCGACATCGAGGGCCTGGAGGATGCGACTGGTCTCGGACTGGCCAAGCGCGAGACGTTCGACCTCGGCCAGTTCAGCCCTGTCTCCCTCCTCCATGTCGCCTGCGGCAAGCCGTTCGATGAGCGCATCCCAGTCTGCCTTGCGCTGCTCCTTCAGCACGCGCTCCGCAATCTCCTCCCTGACCAGCCCGGGATCGCGCGCATGCAGTTCTTCCGGTGTGCCCTCGAAGTAGAGTCCCTCGGAAAGGAGTTGCCAGGAGGACCACGCGGCGGCAGGAGTGTAATCGCCGTAGAGAAGCGCTGCGAGTTCCGGCAGGCTGGTGCTCTCTCCCTCGAGCAGTTCGATGGCTTCATCGAGCTCACCCTGACCGGCATCGAGATTGTCGAGGCTAGCGACCGGCCCGGGGTGCAGGAAGAGCACATCCTTGCTCCTGACCCTCTTGCTGCCACCGCTGAAGCTGATATCGATCTTGTCGGTCACGCCGGTCACGCGCGCCGGGCGACTCTTGTAGACCACCAGGCAGCCGACATCCAGTTTATTCATGAAGCATCCCGCAGCAGTATTGACCAGGGGCTCACGCAATGAGCCACAAATCCCTTATGATACCGTCTGTAGCAGATTCCAGTAACCGAGATGTCCTCAAAAACCCGATTAAGCGACAAGCTTCTCTACACAATCACCGGCTGGCTGCGTTGCCGGATCATCCGCGGCAACCAGGGCGAGCCCTACCTTGAACGCTACCACCTCTTCCGCCTTCCGGGCGGAGGTGGCGCCTACATCCACCGCTTCCTCTCCAGTGACCCTGACCGCGGCCTGCATGACCACCCCTGGGAACGCGCACTCGGCATCGTGCTGTCGGGCGGGTACCTGGAACAGCGCAAGACCGGGGCGGGCGTGACAGAACGCGTGCTCGGCGCCGGCAGTGTCAATCGCCTCACGGGTGAGGATTTTCACCGCATCGTGCTGCCCCGCCAGCAACAGGCGTGGACCTTCTTCATGCACAGCGCCAGGGTTCGTGACTGGGGTTTCCTGACAACAGACGGCAGTGACAACCAGACCTTCACGCCACACAACCAGGTGAATAATGAAGGGACGCATAACAACTGGTGGAAGCGCGCGAGCCGCGGCAGACATGCCGGGCGTGAACCACTCGACATCAGCGTCTCCTGACGCCGTCCGGGGCGATGAATGCCCGGATTTTATACGCTTGATTCCGCTTCGCACATGACGCATCCTCTGTGCATGAACGACGACAACGATTTCCCGAAATGAGCAACACCAGCTATTACGAATTGACACATCTCGGCATCCTGCAGGCCACAGGCGCAGACGTCTCGGGGTTTCTGCAGGGGCAGCTGACGAACGACATTCGAGATCTCGACAACGGCGCAAGCCAGCTCGGCGCCTACTGCAGCCACAAGGGTCGCATGATGGCCATCATGCGACTGGTCAGGCAAGGAGACGACATCCTCATGCTGCTGCCGCCGGAACGCATCGAGCCTGTCATGAACCGGCTGCGCATGTTCGTCCTGATGTCGAAAGTGGAACTCGCGAACATCAGTGACACCTTCCGGACGATCGGCCTGACCGGCGAGGATGCCGCTGCACTGCTCGGTCATGATGCACCGGCAGAGATCGATGCGGTCAGCTGTGCAGAAGACGGTGTCTGCATCATCCGCGTCGCCAGCGGGGACGATGTCCCCAGGTTCATGCTCGCAGGAAGCAACAGCGCACTGGACAACAGAATCAGTCAATTCGGTGACGATGTCGGGACAGGAGAACTCAACGACTGGCTGCTGCAGGACATCCGTGCCGGTCTGCCGATCGTGTTCGAGCAGACTGTCGAGGCCTTTGTGCCCCAGATGGCCAACATGCATCTCGTCAACGGCGTGAGTTTTACGAAAGGCTGTTACACCGGACAGGAAGTGGTCGCGAGGATGCAGTACCTCGGATCGCTGAAACGCCGGATGTACCGTGTCGCCATCGACGGTGACTGCCCGGCACCCGGAACCGACCTCCACGCGCCGGGAAGCAAGTCTGCGCAGGGTGCAGGCAAGGTCATGCTCGCCGCATCCACCCCGGACGGAAACTGCGAGGCACTGATCGTGACCGAGATCGCCAGTGCGGATGAAGGCAGTGTCCGCCTCGTCGACGAAAATGGCCCGCTACTGCGCTTCCTCGACCTGCCCTATGCATGGGAAGAGGGAGAAAGAACATAGTAATTACAGTTACTTACAGTCTATCTTTAAAGTAATTATCAAGAAATTCCGCGAAGCTGCCATGGTCGGCGGCTTCCCGCTGCTGCTGCATTTCGAGCGAGTCTGAGGCCAGTACGCCGAACTCTTGCAAGCGCGCCGTGTCGATCTCGCGACTGTCGAAATACCGGTGATGCTCGGCAGATTTCCGGCGTGCGAATTCATAGAAACTCTCCCCGTTCTCGCGCATCTCCTCCAGCATCCGGGCCGATGGCGTCATGGCGGTATCCCTGACTTTCTGTTGCTGCCAGTGCAGCGCTGCGAGATACGGTTGTCCCGGCTGTTGCCGGTCCAGCAGCTCTGCGAGTGGTTCCATTTCGGAGAGAATCTCATGCAGCCAGTCACGCAGGCTGACCAGGGTTCCGTTCCTTCGCAGCCGGAGCTTTTCGTCACGACCATGCAAGGCGGTCAATTGCAGATTGCTGTCGATCTCCGCGCGCTCGGCCATGCTGATGGCCGGGCTTTCCTGTAACAGGCAGGCAAGCAGGAAGATCTCGAGGAAGTTCAGCTGGGTTTCATTGATACCAAGGGGCTCGAATGCATTGACGTCCAGCGAGCGCAGTTCAATATAGCGAATACCCCGTCTTTGCAGCGCACTGACAGGCTTCTCCATGCCCTGCAGCACCTGCTTGGGCCTGACAGTCGAGTAATACTCGTTTTCGATCTGGAGTATGTTGGTATTCAGCTGCCTCCATGCCCCGTCAGCATCCTTCAGCCCGATCATCTCCCAGAGCGGTGCCGGTGTCTCGATCGCGCAGCGCAGGCTCTCGATATACGACTGCAGTGAGTCATAGTTGGCCTTGATGCCGACGCTCTCCTCTTTCTGGTTCTGGTAGCCGATATCGCTCATGCGCAGCGAAGTGGCGTAAGGCTCGTAGAAGGTGCCCTTGTCGAATTCCAGCATGGTCACGGCCTTGTCTCCGAAGAAGGATTTACAAACGGCCGGCGAGGCACCGAACAGGTAGGGAATGATCCATCCGTAGCGCTGCAGGTTGCGTACCATCCCCATGTAGGCACTGTCGATCAATGGCCGGAGGTCGCCCTGCCAGCCCTGCATCTCGGCGTGGAGGGGCCAGAAATGTTCGTCTACCGAGTAGTTGAAATGGACACCGGAAATCACCTGCATGACCTTGCCGTAACGGTGCCCCAGGCCGACACGATAGATATGCTTCATGCGCCCGGCATGGGAGTTGCCATACTCGGCAATCGGGATATTGGTCTCCCCGGCCAGCACGCAGGGCATCGAGGTCGACCAGAGGATCTCCTCACCGATGTTATCGTAGACGAACTTGTGGATGTCGCACAGCATCGACAGCGCCTCGCTGGCTGTCGACATCGGCGGGGTGATGAGCTCGAGCATCGCCTCGGAGTAATCCGTGGTGATCAGCGGGTGCGTCAGCGCTGCACCGAGCGCCCGGGGGTGTGGACGCTGCGAGAGGGTCCCGTCCATGGCAACGCGCAGGCTCTCCTTTTCGAGCCCGATCAGGTGTTGACCGAGAAAGGCGTCTCCGTCATGCGACCGGAGTCGCCTGACAATCTGTTCGAGCTTGCTCACGCCGTGCGGCCTCGCGACGAAAGTGAAAAAGGGGCCGCTCAGGCCCCTTCATGCCAGCAGTGGAAGGCCTGTTCAGCCTTCATCCTCATCGACAGCCTTCATGCTGAGACGAATACGACCCTGCTTGTCGAGTTCCAGTACCTTGACCTTGACGACATCGCCCTCGGAGAGCTTGTCGGTCACCTTCTCGACACGTTCGTTGCAGATCTGAGAGATGTGAACGAGCCCGTCCTTGCCTGGCAGGATGGTGACGAATGCACCAAAGTCCATGATGCGTGCGACCTTGCCCTCGTAGATCTTGCCAACCTCGACATCGGCAGTCAGTTGCTCGATGCGCTTGCGTGCAGAATCGGCAGCTGCCTTGTCGACAGAAGCGATACGCACGAGGCCATCGTCGGTGATATCCACGGAAGTACCGGTCTCCTCGGTGATGGAGCGGATGGTCGCTCCGCCCTTGCCGATCACATCCCGGATCTTGTCGGGA
>JASFFK010000087.1:0-8369 GCA_050124335.1 Chromatiales bacterium
CTGGGCGAAGCATTCAAGGCCAGCACGACGTCCAATGTAAAGCGCAATCTCATGCTTTTCATCCGCCCGACGATCATGCGAAACACTGCGATGAATCTTGCTGCTTCCTCCAAGCGCTATAATGAATTGAGAGCTGGTCAGCTTGAAAAATATCAGGATGGCGTAAACTGGATTCCGGAAGCAGATCAGCCTGTTCTCGCGCCGATAGACGCAATCGGAAGAGAATTGCCTCCGGCTCCTCCACCCGCAGAAAAAGCCGGAGCCGAACCGGTTAACAATCTCTGGTTCCACTGATCATGAAACAGGCTGAGAGGGAATATGCCTCGGAAGCGGAAGCTGCGGAGATCCTTCTGGAGGAAGACGCGGCTGTGGAAGATACCGGCAAGCATCTCACGTACGGTTTTTCCCGCCGTTTCGGCCTCCTCATCGAGGAGCAGGAGGGTGAACCGTTCATTGTTGCCAGGCCAGACTATTCGCCAATTCACTATGCGGAGGTTCGCCGCATCCTTGGTCAGCCGGCTCCTCTTCGCGTTGTGGATGAACAGGCCTTCAACCAGCTTCTCCAGTCGCAGCAGGAACAGGGAGCCGCGAGCGCCATCTCGACGAGTGTTGACGGCCTCGACACGGATCTGGATCTGCATCAACTTGTCGACGAGATCATCGAGCCGGAAGACCTGCTCGAGAGCGCAGATGATGCTCCCATCATTCGTCTCATCAACGCCCTCCTGACCGAGGCGATACGCGAGAATGCCTCGGATATCCACATCGAGCCGTATGAAAACCGTCTGCGCATCCGGTTTCGCGTCGACGGCACGCTCAAGGAAGTGCTCCAGCCGGACCGCAAGCTTGCTCCGCCGATCATTTCCCGGATCAAGGTCATGGCCAAGCTCGACATCGCCGAGAAGCGTCTGCCGCAGGATGGTCGCATCTCGCTGAAGCTCGGTGGTCGATCCGTTGACGTTCGTGTATCGACCATCCCGTCGGGCAGTACCGAAAAAGTCGTCATGCGCCTGCTCGACAAGCAGGCCGGAAGGCTGGATCTTGAGCAACTCGGCATGCCCGAAAAGATCCGCAAACGCCTTGAAACCGTCATCCACCAGCCACATGGGATTCTGCTCGTCACCGGGCCGACAGGGTCAGGCAAGACTACGACCCTTTACGCCATGCTGGGTCAGCTCAACGACCACAAGCGTAACATCATGACGGTCGAGGATCCGATCGAGTATTACATCGACGGGGTCAACCAGACTCAGGTCAACAGTAGTATCGGCATGACGTTCGCAGCGGGATTGCGTTCGATCCTCCGTCAGGACCCGGACGTCATCATGGTTGGAGAGATCCGTGATCTCGAGACTGCACAGATCGCCGTTCAGGCAAGCTTGACCGGCCACATGGTTTTTTCGACGCTGCATACCAATACGGCGATTGGTGCGATCACACGCATGCGAGACATGGGCGTCGAGCCCTTTCTGTTATCTACCAGCCTGATCGGGGTCATGGCACAACGCCTCGTCAGGCTGCTCTGTACCGAATGCCGGGAATCCGTCATCGCCGACGAGACAGCCTGTAACCTGCTGGGTATTCCGGCAGGAGATGAAACACCTATCTATCGTGCCCGGGGATGCCGTCACTGCAGCTATACAGGATTTCAGGGACGTACCGGCATTTATGAATACATCGCAATCGACAGTACCCTGCAAAGCCTGATTCATTCCGGTGCCGGTGAGCAGGAGATGCTCGCGCACGCACGCACCAGGACTGAAAGCATCCAGGCAGCCGGGATTCGCCTCGTCCTCGAGGGGAGAACAACACTGGACGAAGTCATTCGAGTGGCCGGCCTGGGTGAGGATTGATCCATGGCGGCATATTCCTGGCAGGCACTGGATCGTGCCGGCGGCCTCAAGAAAGGGGTATCACAGGCAGACTCTCCGAAACATCTGCGTCAGCTGCTTCGCAAGGATGGTCTGAATCCTGTCAGCGTCGAGGAGGTCAGTGGACGTCGGGCGCAAAAGAACCGGGAAAAAAAGTCCGGCTCTGCCGTTGATCGCAAAATCAGTCCTGCCGACCTCGCCATGTTCACGCGACAGCTCGCGACCCTGCTGCGGTCACGGATGCCACTGGAGGAGTGCCTGCGCGTGCTTTCGCGGCAGACTGGAAAAACCTGGCAGCGCAATCTCATCACAGCTCTGCGATCACGTGTCAGCGAAGGCATGTCCCTTGCTGATGCATTTCGGCAGTTTCCAAGGGCCTTCCCCGAGTATTTTGCTTCCACGGCCGAAGCGGGGGAACAGGCAGGCAAGCTTGAAGTCGTCCTGGAGCGTCTCGCTGATTACGCAGAGGAAGCCAACACAACGCGACAGAAAGTCATGCTGTCACTGCTCTACCCGGTAGTAGTGGCGATCGTTGCCCTGATCGTGGTGACAATACTGCTTGTCGGCGTGGTGCCCAGGATGATCGAGACATTCGAGCACATGGAACAGGAACTTCCACTGTTGACTCGTGCGATGATCGGTATCAGTGAATTTTTGCAGCAGTACGGAATCTATTTTGCTGCTGCTGTTGCCCTGCTGGTATTTCTGTTTTCCATTGCATATCGACGCGAGGCTTTTCGACGCACCATGCACGCTCTCTACCTGCGTGTTCCATTGGTGTCTCGTGTGATCAGAGATGTGAATACTGCTCGCTTTCTCCGGACTTATGCCATTCTGCTTGGCAGCAGCGTCTCGGCTACTAATGGAATGAACATTGCGTCGCGTGTCCTCGGTAACCTGCCCATCAGGGAGGCCGTGAGAAATGCTGCTGACCGCGTCCGCGAAGGTGCAAGTATCGCGAATTCTCTGACACGCACCGGCTACTTCAGCCCGATGACGCTGAATCTCATAGCCAGTGGCGAGGCTTCCGGTAACCTGCCCGAGATGCTTGAACGGGCAGGGGATGGGCAAGAGCGTACACTTCAGGCCTCGGTTTCCATGATCGTCGGTATCCTTGAACCACTTATGATCGTTATCATGGGAGTACTGGTGTTGCTGATCGTTCTTGCGATTCTGCTGCCGATTTTTCAAATGAATACCGCAATATGACGAACGAGGAAGTAAATATGAAACGTCTTGCAAGGGTGCAATCGGGTTTTACGCTGATCGAAATCCTTGTTGTGCTGATTATCATCGGATTTCTGACGGCTGCGGTGGCTGTGAATTACATGGGCAGAATTGACGAGGGTGCCCGTACCAAGGTCAAGGCTGATCTGCGCAGCATCGAGCAGGGTCTCAATCTCTACCGGCTGGACAACTACCGTTATCCCACGACCGAGGAAGGGCTCGTGATTCTCGTGCCGGAGTATATCTCCAAGCTGACTCGTGATCCCTGGAACCGCGATTACCTCTATGCGAACCCGGGTGAGCATGGTCTGGATTTCGATATCTATACGCTCGGCAGGGATGGTGCGCAAGGCGGAGAAGACATCGATAAGGACCTCGGCAACTGGAATATCGACAGCATCAACGACTAGACCATCATGCATGCACACCGGGGCTTCACTCTGATCGAAATACTGATCGTCCTGGTGCTGATTGCTACCGTCAGTTCCCTGATCGTCATCCAGGTCCGCGACAGGGATGATGCCGCGATTCTTGACCAGGAGATCGAGACATTCATCAAGACAGGCCGCTTTGCACAGGAGGAGATGCTTTTCAGAAACAATCCCCTGGGCATCTATTTCACGACCGCGGGATATGCATGGTTCGAGGGCTACCTTGTCGATGAGGAGGATGAGACAAATTCCCGTGTAATCCGTAAAAGAGTTCTCTGGAAGCCACTCAGGGATCGTCTCCTGAGGCCGCATGATTTTCCGGGCGGGATGAACATTACGCTCTATCTCGAGGGAACACCGGTTGTTCTCGAGGACGAACTCCCTGATGAAATCAGGCCCCAGGTGCTCTTCCTGCCGGACACCGATGCGCTCCCGTTTGAATTGCTGATGGCTTTCAGAAGCGAGGAGAGGCGCAGTATCGTCCGCTATCCGTCGGGCGCTATCGTCGAAAAGGGAGAGGAAAATGGCTCCTGAGCGTGTTCAGCCAACCAATATGCGGCAATGCGGATTCACGCTGATCGAGGTTCTGGTCGCACTGGTGATTGCAGGTACGGCATTGATCGCTGTGTCGACAGTTGTCGGCGACTATTCGCGCAATCTGCTTGGGCTGCAGGAGCGTACCTGGGCACACTGGGCAGCGATGAACCAGGTGGTCGAGTTCCAACTCGAGAACCAGTGGCCTGCAACAGGAACAAAGCAGGGCGAGGATACGACGATGCCTTTTCCTCTTCACTGGAAAAGAGAAGTCACCGAGACCCCTTACGATCTTGTCCGGAAAATCGAGATCAGGATTTATCGTGATAAATTCGACAAGGACCCCCTGACGACACTTACGACTTACACAGGCAAGGAATCGGGACGGTGAGCTCCCGCATGAAGCCTGTTCTGGGTTTTACTCTCGTCGAAATACTGATCGCGATGGCTATTTTTGCCGTCATCTCCGTGATTACCTACACAACATTGACATCAGCGATCAATATCAGCAATCACACATCGGAGGTGGCACAGCGTCTTGCCGATATCCAGCGGGTGCTCATGCTCATGGAACGCGATCTCGTCCAGATGGCGCCACGCCCTGTACTCGACGAATATGGAGAGGAACAACCCGCATTTTTGATCAGCGATCTCTCGACCGAGGGCTTCGAATTCACCCGCAGTGGCTACCAGAACCCGGCCCGGCTGAACAGGTCACTGCTCAAGCGAGTCGCCTACGAGATCAGAAATGAGCAGCTCTATCGCAAGACATGGCAGGTACTGGATCGTGCGACCCAGACAGAGCCGGAATTCGAAGAGAGCCTGATAAAGAATGTCACCCGCTTCGAAATCAGCGCCTACGACGACAGATGGACAGAGAAGTGGCCTCCGGAAAGGAGTGACAGCCAGCAACAGCCAGAGCTGGAGGAGTTGCCCCGAGCGGTCAGGATATTCATGGAAGTCGAGGATTATGGCAGATTCACGGTGATGATCCCGGGAGTCGGCAGTTGATGAAAAAGAATCACGGTGTTGCGCTGGTCTCGGTCATGATCGTGATTGCTATCGTGGCCGGCATCGGTGCCGCCGTGGTTGTCGACCAGCAGTATTCGATGCGCCGGACAGCAAACCTGTTGCATGGCAACCAGGCATTCATGCACCTGCTCGCACTCGAGAGCTGGGGGCTGGAGGTGCTTGTCGATGACAAGAAGCAGGAACGCGCTGAGGACAGCCTGCTGGAGGACTGGGCGCGCGTCTTGCCCCCTGTTTCTGCTGATGGTGGAATCGTATCGGGTCAGATTCGCGACCTGCAAGGCCGATTCAACCTCAATACTGTCTTTTCCAGCCAGGGGGTCAACCCCGTTGCCTATCGCACCCTGACCTGTCTCCTGACAAGATACACTGACCCCGACGCGGATCCCGAGCAGATTGTCAGTGCACTTGTTGACTGGATCGATCCTGACCAGGATGTCCACAATAACAGGGGTGCGGAGGACCTCGACTATCTGTCCTCTGACCCATCCTACAGGACTGCATCCCGTCCCCTGATATCGCCCTCGGAAATGCTGCTGCTCAAGGGCATGAATCATGAAACCTATGACGCGCTCATGGCCTATGTGACAGCCCTGCCGATGCCGACATTGCAGGAGCAGGGTGAAAAGGCGGATTACATGATAAACGTCAACACGGCCAGTGAAGAGTTGCTTGATTGCCTCGGTGACGGCACTGACCCGGTCGGTTCAGCGCTTGTGGAGGAGATCCGCACGTCAGGGCCTTTCACCAGCAGGGAAGAAGTCCTCGCTTTCATTCAGGCTTTCCTCAATATTCAGGAAAACTTCGACACATCTGCCTGGCCGCTTGATGTAGAATCAAACTACTTCCAGATTTCTACAAGAGCGGAATTCGGCGATCTCATTATGCAGATGCAGCACGTCGTCGAGCGCGGAGACAACGATATACGTGTTCTTATGCGCAGTTATGGGCAACAGTGGTAGCAGAGACTGGACACCTGCATGAACGTGACCTATTTCATACAACTCTTCGATGACCAACTGCAGGACTGTAACTGGTTACGTTTCAATGAGCGGACGCCAGCGGGACAGGCTCGTCATGGCGAGCTGACCGAAATACTCAGCGAAGCGGCTTCTTCCCGTCTCGTACTCATCCTTCCCGCTGCCTCTGTTGTCTTGCACAAGGTCAGCATCGTGGCCAAGAGCAAGAACCAGATCGCGGCTGCCCTGCCATATGCCCTCGAGGATGAGCTGGCAAGTGATATTGAACAGATGCACTTTGCCTATCGCACGCTCGACAAGCAGAGTGGCAATCAACTCGTGGCTGTCATCGAGCGGGATCTTGTACAACGGCTTCATGCACTGATAGTCCAATACCAATTCGAATCAGTCCTGCTTCTGCCGCAGATGCTGATGGTCCCCTGGCAAGCGGAAAGCTGGTCACTCTTCGTCCAGCGAGAGCAGGCTCTCCTGAGAAAGGATATTTCGGATGGCTATGCCATGGATGTCGTCGCAATGCCTGAATTGCTGACGACAGAAAGAGAACTCTACAAGCGACAGCATGATAGCGAGAGTGCACCGGAACTCAAGATCTATAATTTTTCACCCGACCAGGAGGTCGAGGGCGGCTCACACCTCGGTGGTGACTCAGAAGCGCTGGCCGTTATGGCACGCTACTGGCTCGACAATCCTGACACGGAAATCAACCTGTTCCAGGGTGAGTACCAGATCGTCAGGCCGATGCGCGATCTTCTGCGGCAATGGAGTATGGCCGCCGGTATCGCTGTCATCGCACTCGTCATCTATCTGATGAATGTTGCGGTCGATAACTATCTTCTGGCCAGGGAGCGCGATGTGCTCGAAGCCTCCATGCAGTCACTCTACGAGACAGTTTTCAACGAAAAGCCCGCCGGCAATCCTGCTGACAGCATGCGCAAGAAGCTTGCCGCGCTGGGCAGTGAAAGCGGCGACAGCAACAATTTCATCTCGGTCATCCTTGTAAGTGGCAAGGAGTTTCTTGCCGACAGCCAGACTTCTATCACACGACTGCGATATACAGGAAATGACATAGAGGTCGATCTTGAAACCACGAGTATCGAGCAACTCGAGAAACTGCAGCAGAAGCTCATTGCGGCCTCTGTGAGGGCAGAACTCAAGGCCGTCTCGAATGACAACGGCAAGGTGCGCGGACGCCTCGTCGTTTCCCGTAACGGTGAGAAGATATGAAAGAGTGGCTTGAATCACTTGCTCAACGTGAACGCCGAATGGTCCTGGCTGCAGCTGCCTTTATCCTGTTGTTTCTGATCTATGTTGTCCTTATTAATCCGCTGATGAGCACCAATGAGGAACTCAGCCAGTCAGTGGAACAAAAAGCGCGTGACTACGAATGGATGAAATCCCGTGCAGCCGATGCACGCTCCAGGGTGCTTGCGGGCCCTGCCAAACAGGAAAAGGATAGCCGGACACTGATTGCCCGGGTGACATCCGAATTGCGCGCAAAAGACATCACGCCTGTGCAGGTTCGACCGGAAGGCGAGACACGTCTCAATCTCACGTTGAGTGATGTGAATTTCGTCAATCTCATGGATCGCCTGGAGCATCTTCAAAGCAGTTTTGACGTTCGCGTCGCGAAAGCTGCGATTGAACCCGGGAGTGACGCCGGACTCGTCAATGCGCAACTGACATTGGCACGCTGATCTTTCATGAGACCTACGCATCTTGTTGCAATAGCGATTGCAACCTACCTGCTGTTTCTTGTCACACGGTTTCCTGCCCAGTTCGCGTATGTTTTCTTGCAAGACAGGTTGCCCGGTCTTACCCTGGGCGAACTCGACGGAACAGTCTGGCAAGGTACAGCGCGATCTGTTGTTTACAATGGCATCTATGCAGGAAGTCTCGATTGGAATACACGCCCGCTCAGGATGCTGCTGGGTGAATTGAACTCTGCAATACGATTGCAGGGCCCGATCGATTCCAATGCAGATATCGGCTATTCACTGACAGACATTCTCACAATCAGGAATGCCACCGTAAAAGCCCGTCTTGCCGACTTCGGTCAAGTTCTTCCGCAGCTATCCATCATTGCAATGGAGGGAGACTTGTCTGCAAGAATTGAATCCCTGGAGTTACAGGAGGAAAACCTGCTTGATATTCGCGGCAGTGTAGCAATCGACAACCTCTTTGCAGGCGGTCTCCGGCTGGGAGACTTCACCGCGGAGATGAGCACAGATGACGACGGGATCAGAAAACTCGTTTTTGCATCGGTCGGAAATGATGGTCTGGACGTCCAGGGTGAATTA
>JASFFK010000088.1:0-8368 GCA_050124335.1 Chromatiales bacterium
GGGAGGTCCTGACGCTATCTCCAATAACCGCTCATGCTCCATCTGTTTACCATCTCGCTGGAGCGCTCGCATGGCTGCAAGGATCAGACAGGCCGTTTCGAGTGCACTCGCTTCGACCCGGCGAGATGCTGCATGGCACTGTTCCAGACAACAGGTGAGCCTGTAACCAGCGAGAGCTGTGTGCTGTGGGTCAGGGATGCGGCATTGGTGAGACAGCGTTGTTCAGAATACCAAGTGAAGAGTTTTACTGCGAGATTCCAGAGGTCCCGGACAACCGAACTCATGCCCTGTGGTCGACGGGCATATGCAGGCGATCAGGCCTGTTTCTGGCCTAGCTGGAAGGCCGTTGAGGCACAGAGCCCGCCAATCTCGTTGAGTGCCTCGATATCCAGGATCTTGATACTCTTGCGCTCGGCCTCGAGAAGGCCTTTTTCCTGAAAGCGTGAAAATGTCCGGCTGACCGTCTCGACGGCAAGCCCCAGAAAACTTGCGATTTCTGCACGGGACATGCTGAGATGGAACTCGTTTGCCGACAGGCCGCGTTGATGGAAACGGGTAGAAAGCGAGATCAGGAAGGCCGCTACGCGCTCCTCCGCCGAGTTGTTTCCCAGCAGGGCGACCATGCCACAATCATTGTGCACCTCACGGCTCAGCAGCCTCAGCAACTGGTGCTGAAGACTGGGTAACTCGCTGCTGAGCCTTTCGAGATCCTCGAAAGGAACCTCGCAAGCAGCTGTGGTTTCGAGCACCGCGGCCGAGCAACTGTGAACCCCTGTATGAATCGCCTCGAGGCCAATCAGCTCACCCGGCAGGAAAAAACCCACCACATGCTCGTTGCCGTCCTTGTCTTCGTAATATGCCTTGACCGAGCCGGATTTCACGATATAAATCTGTGAGAAGGCCTCTCCCTGATTGTAGAGCATGTCACCCCGATGGTAGGGCGTGTTGCGTGTGACGATGGCATTCAGCTTGTCGACATCGTTCTCAACAAGACCAACAGGAAGACAGAGGGATGCAAGGCCACAGCCTTTGCAGCTCGCACGGTCTTTCAGCAACGAGATGATGCTTGACTGGTTATTACTCATAACTGGTCCATGCTCTATTTGGTGAGTTACCTACGTGGCCGATTTTGGCCGATAATTCAAAAAATCTCAACGAGTTATGCCAAAAAGCCTTAACAAAGGCAAAAACCCTGATAAAAGATTGGTTGATTCACATCAATGCAAACATTGCCCCTCGCGTACAAACTTTCACACTGGCAAAAAAATTAGAAGCTGCTGAAGTGCTCATGTAGTGCGCCGGGGAGTCATTATTCGCGCACTGCGGACTGCTTCTGCACGCATTCTTGCCGCAACCTTTCAAGTCCAATAGAGGTAACCGCAATGACAGACACAACCTATAACTATAAGGTGGTGCGACAGTTTGCCATTATGACGGTCGTCTGGGGAATCGTGGGCATGCTCGTGGGCGTGATTATCGCCGCACAGCTCGCATTTCCGACACTGCTTGATGGTATTCCCTGGCTCACCTACGGCCGCCTGCGCCCACTGCATACCAATGCAGTAATCTTTGCCTTCGGCGGATCGGCACTCTTCGCAACCTCCTATTATGTGGTTCAGCGAACCTGCCAGACGCGGCTCTTCGGTGGTGGTCTTGCGGCATTCACCTTCTGGGGCTGGAATCTGATCATTGTACTGGCTGCCATCTCCCTGCCTCTGGGTTTCACCAGCGGCAAGGAATATGCGGAACTCGAGTGGCCGATCGACTTGCTGATCGCAGTTGTCTGGGTCTCCTATGCCGTGGTCTTCTTTGGCACCATCATGAAGCGCCGCGTCAAGCATATCTATGTCGCGAACTGGTTCTATGGCGCCTTCATCCTGACGATCGCCCTGCTGCACATCGTCAACAGCGCAGCCATGCCGGTCACGCTGACAAAATCCTACAGTGCCTACCCGGGTGCCATCGATGCCATGGTGCAGTGGTGGTACGGACATAACGCGGTCGGTTTCTTCCTGACGGCCGGCTTCCTTGGCATGATGTACTACTTCGTACCGAAGCAGGCGGGCCGCCCGGTCTTCTCCTACCGCCTCTCTGTCGTGCATTTCTGGGCACTGATCTCCACCTATATGTGGGCCGGTCCTCACCACCTGCACTACACCGCCCTGCCTGACTGGACCCAGTCTCTCGGCATGGTCTTCTCGCTGATCCTGCTTGCACCCTCCTGGGGCGGCATGATCAACGGCATGATGACCCTCTCGGGTGCATGGCACAAGCTGCGCGAGGACCCGATCCTGAAGTTCCTGATCGTCTCGCTCTCCTTCTACGGCATGTCCACGTTCGAAGGCCCGATGATGTCCATCAAGACTGTCAACGCGCTGTCTCACTACACTGACTGGACTGTCGGCCACGTTCACTCCGGTGCACTGGGCTGGGTAGCCCTGATCTCCATCGGCTCGATCTACGCACTGATCCCGCATCTCTTTGGCAAGAAGGGCATGTACTCCCAGCGCCTCATCGAACTGCATTTCTGGATCGCAACCATCGGTGTCGTTCTCTACATCGCCGCCATGTGGATCGCCGGTGTCATGCAGGGCCTGATGTGGCGCGCAGTCAACAGTGACGGCACTCTTACCTACTCCTTCATCGAGTCGGTCGAGCGGACCTATCCGTTCTACAACATCCGTCTGCTGGGCGGTGCCATGTTCCTCTTCGGCATGTTCCTGATGGCTTACAACGTCTTCAAGACAGTCTCCGGCGCAGAAGCAGCGGACGATGTCATTCCGGAACCCGAAGCGGCTCACTGATCAGGAGGGTATGAACAATGTCACATGAAATCGTCGAAAAAAATACCGGCCTCATGGCCCTGCTGATCGTGCTGGTCGTCAGTGTCGGCGGCCTGGTCGAAATCGTCCCGCTCTTCGCCCTGACTGAAACTACAGAACCGGTCGAGGGTGTCGAGAAATACAGCGCACTGCGTCTGGAAGGACGCGATATCTATGTCCGCGAAGGCTGCTACAACTGCCACTCGCAGATGATTCGCCCCTTCCGTGCGGAAACAGAGCGCTATGGCCACTACTCGGTAGCCGGTGAGTTTGTTTACGACCACCCCTTCCAGTGGGGTTCCAAGCGTACCGGACCGGACCTGGCACGTGTCGGCGGGCGTTACTCCGATGACTGGCATGAAGCGCACCTTTACAACCCGCGCGATGTCGTGCCCGAGTCGAACATGCCTTCCTTCCCGTGGTTGTTCGAGAACTCGCTTGACGGTGCAGACACTGCGGCCAAGATGAAGGCGATGAACATCGTCGTCGGCGCCACCTGCCCGAAATGCGATCTCTACTCCGAAGATGACATGAAGAATGCCCAGAACGCCGTTGCAGGCAAGACAGAGGCCGATGCTCTGATCGCCTACCTGCAGGGCCTCGGCACAGCAATCAAGAGGTAAGCCGCGATGGATATCAATGATTTTCGCGCCTGGCACACTCTCGTGCTGTTCCTGGCATTCATCGGGATCATCGTCTGGGCCTACAGCAGGGGCCGCAAGAAGTCCTTTGACGAGGCTGCTCACCTGCCCTTTGAAGATGATCAAACCCACAACGCAACCATGAAGAAGGAGAACCTGTCATGACTACATTCTGGAGTGGTTGGATCATTGTTCTGACTGTCGGCAATATCCTTGCATGTGTCTGGCTGGTCTGGTGGACAATGCGTAAGCGCAAGGACGAATCTGCATCCGGTGATGTTACCGGTCACACCTGGGACGGGGACCTGCAGGAATACAACAACCCGCTGCCGCGCTGGTGGTTGTGGCTGTTCTACATCACGCTGATCTTCGGCGGCATCTACCTCGCGCTCTACCCGGGTCTCGGCTCCTTTGCCGGCATCAAAGGCTGGACGCAGGAAAGCCAGTATGACGGCGAGATGGACGTGGCCGCGCAAACCTATGACCCGATCTTCGAGAAGTATGCTGCGATCAGTATCGAGGACCTGGCAAAGGGCGGTGAATATGAAGAAGCCCTGGCAATGGGCAAACGCATGTACCTCTCCTACTGCTCGCAGTGCCATGGTTCAAGTGCCACGGGCGCCGTCGGCTATCCGAACCTGACGGACGGTGACTGGCTGTGGGGTGGCGAACCTGCTCGCATCAAGGAAAGCATCGTCCAGGGTCGCAATGCTGTGATGCCACCGCACGCGGGCCGCATCGAGGGTGAGAAGCTCGACAACCTTGTCGCCTATGTCAGGAGCCTGAGCGGCATCAGTGTCGACACAGGCATGGCTGAAGCAGGCAAGACCGAGTATGCCTCCCTCGGCTGTATCGGCTGCCATGGCGTCGATGGCACAGGTAACACCATGCTCGGCGCTGCCAACCTCACGGACAATGTCTGGCTCTATGGTGCCAGTGAGGGGGTCATCAAGAAGACAATTCTTGAAGGCCGCAATGGCCAGATGCCCTCGCAAAAGGCGTTCCTGGGCGAAGACAAGTCGCATATCATCGCGGCATATATCTATAGCCTTTCCGCACAATAAGTGCTATCAATCGAGGGGCGAACCGCTGGCGTGGTTCGCCCCTTTTTTATGCCCCGAGGGATTGCGTTATGTCAAATGACACCCAAGCACAAAACGAACATAATCTACCCATCGTGCAGAGAATCGTCTCTGTACTGTGGCCGTCATTCCTGGTCGCATCGCTCGCAACGGTGCTTTTCTTCGTTGTATTCGATCCTGAGGAACTCGGCATGCTGGCCGGTCTTCCGGAACTGACCCGCACGGGCGGTTACACGATTGGTTTTTTCTTTTTCTGGATCATGGGTGCCATGGGTTGTGCCCTTACCTGCTACTTCAGGAAACCCTGTCCGCCACGCATCAGGGCGGACCAGACCGACTGAAATCACAACGCCCGTTCTTTCAAGGCGAGAAGAGACCCGCGATGAGCACTGACAAGCAACCAGCCTCCGCAAACGAGGCTCCGGTCGAAGAAGAACTCTACAAGAAGCGCCAGAAGATCTACCCGCGCGAGGTCCACGGCATCTTCGCGCTGTTGCGTAATCTGGCAATGGTTGCCCTGCTGGGTCTGTTCTATGGCCTTTGCTGGATTCAGTGGGATGGGCACCAGGCAGTACTGTTCGACCTCCCTGCACGCAAGTTCTACATTTTCGGATGGACCTTCTGGCCCCAGGATTTCTTTTTTCTGACACTGCTTCTGATCATCTCGGCACTGGCGCTCTTCTTTTTTACAGCGCTCGCAGGCCGCCTCTGGTGTGGCTATGCCTGCCCCCAGACAGTCTGGACCGAGATCTTTCTCTGGTTCGAGCGCAAGATCGAGGGATCACGCCAGCAGCAGATCAAGCTCGACCAGGCGCCCATGAGCGCGAGAAAATTCGGCATCAAGGCCTCAAAGCACGCAGTCTGGCTCATCTTCTCGCTCTGGACAGGCTTCACCTTCGTCGGCTACTTCACACCGATCAAGGAACTCTGGGGTTCGCTGCTCGCTTTCTCGCTCGGCCCCTGGGAGACTTTCTGGGTCCTCTTCTACGGCTTCGCCACCTACGGCAACGCCGGCTGGATGCGGGAACAGGTCTGCATCTACATGTGCCCCTATGCGCGTTTCCAGAGTGCGATGTTCGACAAGAACACGCTCATCATCTCCTACGACGAGAAGCGCGGCGAACCGCGCGGATCCCGCAGGCGCGGAACACGTCCTGCAGACAAGGGGGATTGCATCGATTGCGGACTCTGCGTGCAGGTCTGCCCGACCGGCATCGATATCCGTGACGGGCTTCAATACCAGTGCATCGGTTGCGCTGCCTGCATCGATGTTTGCGACGACGTCATGGAAAAAATGGGGTACGAGAATGGCCTCGTAAAGTACACGACGGAAAACGCGCTCAGTGGCAAGCATGTCCGCCTCATGCGTCCGCGCGTGATCCTCTACTCGCTGCTGCTGCTGCTGCTGACCGCCGGACTGATTTACGGCATCGCAACGCGCGTACCGCTCGAGGTCAACATCATCCGTGACCGCAACGCACTCTTCAACACGACAAACGAAGGGCTCATCGAGAATGTCTACACACTCAAGGTCATCAACATGGACCAGGAGCCCCGCACATTCGACATCAGTGTTTCAGGCATCGATGAGATGAAACTTCTGGGCGAAACCGAGGCCATCCGGGTCGACTCCGGCGCCGTCAAGGATGTGCTCGTTCGCGTTCATGCCGATCCGGCCAACCTGAAGACCCGCAGCAGCGAGATTGAATTCCACGTCGAGGCGCGCGACAATCCGGAGGCACAAACCAGTGAAAACGGTCGCTTTCTCGGCCCGGTACTCTAATTAAAGATGCATACTCAACGCGAAGACACTCTCCCCTGGTACAGACAATTCTGGCCCTGGTTCATCATCTCGATCCCGGCGCTGACCATTGTTGCCGCCATGATCACGATCACCATTGCCGTCAAGACTGACGACGGCCTCGTCGTTGACGATTACTACAAGGAAGGTCTCGCTATCAACGAGAACAAGCAGCTGGTCAAAAATGCAGCCGCACTGGAGATTTCCGCCGAGCTCTCGCTCGACGAGAACGGCATGATCCAGGCACGACTCCCGGAAAAAGTTGCCGCCCTGCCCTTCCTGATGCTGACGCTGACCCACCCGGGCGATGCCAGCAAGGATCTCGAATTGCCGCTCGCGAATGTCGGGAATGCACTCTTCACAAGCAAGGATCCGCTAACAGGCACCGGGATCAACTGGCATGTCGTCATTACCCCGCCGGATACCGACTGGAAACTCAATGGCCGCTGGCATCCCGATGCCATGAGCAGCATCCAGATCGCCCCCTCTACCTGACAGTTGCAGACAGAGACAGTGCTATGATGCCTGCAATGATGCACAGGTATTGCACAT
Source organism: Chromatiales bacterium (assembly GCA_050124335.1). Classification (GTDB taxonomy): domain Bacteria; phylum Pseudomonadota; class Gammaproteobacteria; order Chromatiales; family Chromatiaceae; genus Sva-25. The sequence goes on from JASFFK010000088.1 coordinate 6,899, forward strand.
GACAGGCAAACGCATTTCTCTTGTCCTCGGCAGTGGCGGCGCCCGCGGACTCGCCCACATCGGCATCATTCGCTATCTCGAGGAACAGGGATACCGCATTGAGTCGATCTCCGGCTCCTCGATGGGCGCTCTCATCGGCGGCATCTATGCAACGGGCAAGCTCGAGGTCTATGCCGAGTGGGTCTCGGCCCTTGAAAAGATCGACATCCTGCGCCTGCTCGACATCAGTTTCTCGAGTGGCGGCTTCCTTCGCGGTGACAAGGTGATCAGGGCACTCCGGGACCTTATCGGCGACCACCGGATCGAGGACCTGCCAATCGCCTACACGGCTGTTGCGGCTGACCTCAATCGCCAGCGCGAAGTATGGCTGAAATCAGGATCGCTCTTCGATGCGATTCGTGCCTCGATCGCCATTCCGACGCTCTTCACCCCGGTCAAACACGAGAACCGCCTGCTCGTCGACGGCGGGCTCGTCAACCCCGTACCGATCGCACCGACAATCCGCGACGACACAGATCTGGCAATCGCCGTCGATGCGAGCGCAGCAGAAGAAAAAGGGATCGAACACAGTCATCGCAACAGGCCCGAGAAGGACAGCAGCTATCGTCAGCAGATCATGGATTTTCTCGACAATATGAATCTGCTCCCGAAGATCGAAAGCAGGGAAGAGAAGGCGATGGATACCATGGAAATCCTGACCAATTCGATCGAGGTCATGCAGTCGATGATCACGCGCTTCCAGCTCGCTGCAAACACCCCGGATATCCTCATCAAGATTCCGCAGAATATCGCCACTTTCTATGAGTTTGACCACGCCGAGGAACTCATCGCGTTCGGTTACGAGCGCGCCAGGGACACATTCGCCAATAGACAGCCTGACTAATCCTGATTATCCTGTCAGGTGTTTCTATTTAATTTCCGGGCCCTGCGCCCGCCCCGAACCTGATCGGAGTAACAATGACAGAGTCGAAAAACAGGCGGTTCATGCTGACTGCCATGGCCGTCGCATTGCTGGGCACAGCCGCGAGCACGACCGCTGAAGATAGCTATACATTCAGACCGCTGGACGCAGAGCCTTTCGCCCAATACCCGGCAGCGCCGCAAATGCCGATGCCGCCAGTCGGCCAGCGACCAGCCGCACCAATGATGCAAGGCCCGATGGCCGCTAGCCCGGGTCCATATGGTGCACCGCCGATGGGCCCTGGTGGCCCGATGGGTGGTCCTGTGCCGATGGGCCCTGGTGGCCCGATGGGTGGTCCTGTGCCGATGGGCCCTGGTGGCCCGATGGGTGGTCCTGTGCCGATGGGCCCTGGTGGCCCGATGGGTGGTCCTGTACCGATGGGGCCTGGTGGCCCGGCGGGCGGTCAGATGCCCATGCGTCCCACAGGCCCGATGGGGCCCGGCGCCGGCCAGATGCCCATGCGTCCCTCGGGCCCTCCCGCCCCGGCTACTCCCGGATCAACGGTCCAG
>JASFFK010000089.1:0-8329 GCA_050124335.1 Chromatiales bacterium
GAGTACAGTGTGCAGTGACTGGTATCCGTTTGACTTGGGGATCGCAATGTAGTCCTTGAAAAAGCCGGGCTTCGGCTTGTAGAGGTGATGGACCACGCCCAGCACACGGTAGCAGTCGTCGACACTGTCCACGATGATACGGAACGCGAGGACATCTGCCATGTCGCTGAAGCGCACCTTGCGATCGCGCATCTTGCGAAAGATGCTGTAGAGATTCTTGGTGCGCCCGAGCACTTCGCCCCTGATCTCGTAGTGCATCAGCTGTCGTCGAATATTTGCGAGAATCCCTTTCACCATCTCCTTGTGGGCGCCGTGACTCTTCTGAACCGCTTTTCTGAGCAGTCGGTAGCGCCATGGCCAGTGCGCCCGGAACGCGAGGTCTTCAAGCTCGAGGCGCACGCGGTTGATACCGAGACGCTGTGCGATCGGCGCGTAGATCTCGAGTGTTTCGCGCGCGATACGCCGTGCCTTCTCGGGTCGCATGACCCCGAGCGTTCGCATATTGTGCAACCTGTCGGCCAGCTTGATAAGGATGACACGGATATCGCGCGTCATCGCGAGGATCATCTTGCGAAAACTGGCTGCCTGCGCCTCCTCTTTCGACGAAAAGTCGAGATGTGTCAGCTTGGTCACGCCATCGACGAGTTCAGCGACTTCCTGGCCGAACTCCTGGGTCAGCTGCTCCTTGGCCGTGGGCGTATCCTCGATGACATCATGCAGGATCGCGGCCATCAGACAGGTGTAATCGAGGCGCATGCCGGCGAGGATATAGGCGACAGCGACCGGGTGATAGATATAGGGCTCGCCCGACAGACGTTTCTGGTGCACATGGGCATCGGCGCTGTAAAGATAAGCGCGGTAGACTTCGCGAATCTCGTTCGGCGCAAGGTAATTTTCCAGGTACGACAGCAGATCGCTGATCAGAAATCTGGGTTCGTCAGCCTTTTCTGCCGTCAGCGGCATCCTGATTTGCGGTTCCGGACTTGTCGTCTCCGATTGCGCCACGGGGTCTGATGATTGTTTGAGCATTCACTCAAAGAATAACACCACAGTCGGCGGTTATGCTCGGAATTCTCGGCACGTGTGCATAAAAAAGCCCGGCAAATCAACGCCGGGCTTTCAAGCACGCAGCGGACACAGGGTCCGCACTGCAGGGAGTCAGTCGTTGCTGCCCTGCAGTTCGGCAAGCTCCTCGCCGAGAGCGATAAGCAGCTCATCCTCAGTCGATTCGCCGACCTGTTCCTGCTCCTCGATCACCTCTTCGGTAATGAGGCCCTCGGCAATCTCTCTCAGGGCCACGACGGTCGGCTTGTCATTTTCCCAGGGAATCAGGGGATCAACGCCCGCAGCAAGCTGACGCGCACGCTTGGTTGCCAGCAGCACCAGGTCGAATCGATTATCGACGTGCTCGAGACAGTCTTCAACGGTAATTCTTGCCATGGTTGTTTACCTCTTATGATTCATCCGATGTGCTGAGCGCTTCCTTGATCGCGGCCTCGACTTCCTGTGCAGCGAGTTCAGCACCCATCTCGTCCTCGATGAAGGTACGGCTCTCGCGACGCTCCTTGTGATGGGAGAGACCGGTGCCGGCAGGCACAAGGCGACCGACGATGACATTCTCCTTGAGACCGACCAGTGTATCGGCAGAACCCCGGACCGCGGCTTCCGTGAGAACACGCGTGGTCTCCTGGAACGAGGCCGCGGAAATGAACGACTCGGTCGCAAGCGACGCCTTGGTGATACCAAGCAGGACAAGTTCGTATTCCACGGGGTGCTTGCCTTCGGCGATGAGCTGCTCGTTGACTTCGAGAACACGCGAACGCTCGGCCTGCTCGCCCTTGATGAAGCGTGAATCACCCGGATCCGTGATCTCGACCTTGCGCAGCATCTGGCGAATGATGACCTCGATGTGCTTGTCGTTGATCTTGACACCCTGCAGGCGGTAAACGTCCTGGATCTCCTGAACGAGATACTCGGCCAGGTCCGTGACACTGCGCAGGCGAAGGATGTCGTGTGGCGTGAGTTCGCCTTCGGCGATGACCTCGCCACGCTCAACGTGCTCGCCCTCGAAAACATCGATCCGGCGCCATTTGGGAATCAGGGTCTCCGTCGTCTCCCCGTTCTTGTCGGTGATGACGATACGCTGCTTGCCCTTGGTCTCCTTGCCGAAACCGATGGTGCCGGTTGCCTCGGCGAGAATCGCGGGTTCTTTCGGCTTGCGAGCCTCGAAGAGATCCGCGACACGTGGCAGACCACCTGTGATGTCGCGCGTTTTCGAGGATTCCTGCGGAATACGCGCTAGCGTATCGCCGCTCTTGACGTCTGCGCCATCCTTGACACTGATGATGGACCCGGCTGGCAGGAAGTACTGTGCCGGGATACTGGTGCCTGAGATCATGACATCCTTGCCCTTGTCGTCGACAAGCTTGACCATGGGACGCAGGTCCTTGCCCGCAGCGGGACGCTGATTCGGGTCCATGATCTCGAGCGAGGAGAGGCCGGTGGTTTCATCAAGGCGCTTCTGGACCGTCACACCCTCGACAATATCATCAAAACGCAGCTTGCCCGCTACCTCGGTAATAACCGGGTGCGTATGCGGATCCCAGGTAGCGACCAGTGCGCCGCCTTCAACAGTGTCACCTTCGGCAACCTTGAGGTTGGAACCATAGGGAACCTTGTAGCGCTCGCGCTCGCGCCCGAGATCATCAAGCACATGGATCTCGCCGGAACGGGCCGTTACAACCTTGTTGCCGCTCTCCTGCTCGACAAACTCGATGTCGTGATAGCGGATGACACCACTGTTCTTGACCTGGATGCTGTTGGCCGCAGCGGCACGGGATGCGGCACCGCCGATATGGAAAGTCCGCATGGTGAGCTGCGTACCCGGCTCACCGATACTTTGCGCGGCAATGACGCCAACAGCCTCGCCTTCGTTGACGAGATGTCCGCGTGCCAGATCACGTCCGTAACACTTGGCACAGACACCGACGCGCGCTTCGCAGGTGATCGCAGAACGCACCTGGACCTGGTCGATACCGGCTGCCTCGAGGGTATCTACCCACCTTTCGTCGAGCAGCGTGCCGGCTTCGCAGATCAGTTCGTCACTCTCGGGCTTGTAGAGATGATCGGCCGTGACGCGCCCGAGAATCCGCTCGCGCAGTGCTTCGACGACGTCCCCGCCCTCGATGATGGGCGTCATGAGGATGCCGTTTTCAGTCCCGCAATCCTCCTCGAGAACAACCATGTCCTGCGCAACATCGACAAGACGACGGGTCAGGTAGCCGGAGTTCGCAGTTTTCAGCGCTGTATCGGCAAGGCCCTTGCGCGCGCCGTGGGTCGAGATGAAGTATTGCAGGACGTTCAGACCCTCACGGAAGTTCGCGGTGATCGGCGTCTCGATAATGGAGCCGTCCGGCTTGGCCATCAGGCCACGCATACCGGCCAGCTGGCGAATCTGTGCCGCTGAACCCCGTGCGCCCGAATCGGCCATCATGAAGATCGAGTTGAAGGAGTCCTGGTCGACGGTGTTGCCTTCGCTGTCCGTGACCTGCTCCTTGCCGATCTTCGCCATCATCGCCTTTGCGACCTGGTCGTTGGTATGCGACCAGATGTCCACGACCTTGTTGTAGCGCTCGCCCTGGGTAACAAGACCCGAGCTGTATTGCGCCTCGATCTCCTTGACCTCTTCCTCGGCCGCCGTAAGGATAGGTTCCTTCTCTTCCGGCACGATCATGTCATCCGCGCAGATTGAAACGCCGGCTTTCGTCGCGTAGCGGAACCCGGTGTACATCAGCTGGTCTGCAAAGATAACCGTCTCCTTGAGCCCGACGCGGCGGTAGCAAGAATTGACGAGATTCGAGATAGCACGCTTGCCCAGCGGCTGGTCGAGCAGGTTAAAGGACAATCCGCGCGGGAGAATCTCGCGCAGCAGTGCCCGTCCGACCGTGGTCTCGCGAATCGCCGTGAGTTCGGTCTCGTTACCGTCTTCATCATTGGTGTAATCGGTAATGCGCACCCTGATCCTGGCCTGCAGGTCGACGCAGCCGGACTCATAGGCGCGCGCGACTTCGCGCACGTCACTGAAAATCATGCCCTCACCGCGTGCATTGATGCGCTCGCGGGTCATGTAGTAGAGGCCGAGAACCACGTCCTGGGAAGGAACGATAATCGGCTCACCATTGGCGGGCGAGAGGATGTTGTTCGAGGACATCATCAGGGAGCGCGCCTCGAGCTGCGCCTCGACAGAGAGCGGCACATGGACTGCCATCTGGTCGCCGTCGAAGTCGGCGTTGAACGCCGTACAGACAAGCGGATGCAGCTGGATCGCCTTGCCCTCGATCAGCACAGGCTCAAACGCCTGAATACCGAGACGGTGGAGTGTCGGGGCACGGTTCAGCATGACCGGGTGCTCGCGGATGACCTCCTCGAGGATATCCCAGACTTCCGCGTCGCCACGCTCGACCATTTTCTTGGCCGACTTGATGGTATTCGCAAGTCCGCGCCACTGCAGCTTGGAGAAGATGAACGGCTTGAAGAGTTCCAGTGCCATCTTCTTCGGCAGACCGCACTGGTGCAGGCGAAGATACGGACCGACAACGATGACCGAACGGCCGGAGTAATCGACACGCTTGCCAAGCAGGTTCTGGCGGAAACGCCCCTGCTTGCCCTTGATCATGTCGGCCAGCGATTTCAGCGGGCGCTTGTTGGATCCGGTAATCGCACGACCACGTCGACCGTTGTCGATCAGCGCATCGACGGACTCCTGCAGCATGCGCTTCTCGTTGCGCACGATGATGTCCGGAGCCATGAGCTCGAGCAGACGGTTTAGACGGTTGTTCCGGTTGATGACCCGGCGGTAAAGATCGTTGAGATCGGAGGTCGCGAAACGACCACCATCCAGCGGGACCAGCGGACGAAGCTCCGGCGGCAGAACAGGCAGGACAGTCATGACCATCCATTCGGGCTTGTTGCCGGACTCCTGCAGCGACTCCAGAAGCTTCAGGCGCTTGCTGTATTTCTTGATCTTTGTTTCGGAACGTGTCGCTTCCATGTCCTCGCGGATAGTTTCGATCTCCCGCGGAATATCGATTGTCCGCAGCAGTTCATAGACAGCCTCGGCACCCATGCGGGCGTCGAATTCGTCGGCATATTCCTCGACGGCCTCTATGTACTGCTCGTCGGTCAGCAGCTGGCCGCGCTCAAGCGGGGTCATGCCGGGTTCGACGACGACATAGGATTCGAAGTAGAGCACACGCTCGATATCCTTCAGCGTCATGTCAAGCAGCAGGCCGATACGCGACGGCAGCGATTTCAGGAACCAGATGTGAGCAACCGGTGCCGCCAGCTCGATGTGACCCATGCGCTCGCGACGGACCTTCGACAGCGTGACCTCGACGCCGCACTTTTCGCACACAACGCCTCGATGCTTGAGACGCTTGTACTTGCCGCAGAGGCACTCGTAGTCGTTCACAGGGCCGAAGATCTTGGCGCAGAAAAGGCCGTCTCTCTCGGGCTTGAAGGTGCGGTAGTTGATGGTTTCCGGCTTCTTGACTTCGCCGTAGGACCAGGAGCGGATCATGTCCGGTGACGCCAGGCCAATTCGGATTGAATCAAACTCTTCTACCTGATCCTGTTTCAGAATGTTCAGCAGATCTTTCACTGTTCGTTTCTCCTGGCCTGGTTACTCTTGCTCGAGCTCGATATTGATTCCGAGCGAACGGATTTCCTTCACGAGCACGTTGAAGGACTCCGGCATACCCGGCTCCATGCGGTGATCGCCATCGACGATGTTCTTGTAGATGCGTGTCCGGCCATTGACGTCGTCCGACTTGACCGTCAGCATCTCCTGCAGCGTGTAGGCAGCGCCATAGGCCTCGAGCGCCCAGACTTCCATCTCGCCGAAACGCTGGCCGCCGAATTGCGCCTTGCCTCCGAGCGGCTGCTGGGTAACAAGGCTGTAGGGGCCTGTCGAGCGCGCATGCATCTTGTCATCAACCAGGTGGTTGAGCTTGAGGATATACATGTAGCCGACAGTGACCGGGCGTTCAAAGGCCTCACCCGTGCGTCCGTCGAAGAGGGTCACCTGTCCGGATTCGGGTAACTCGGCCAGCTTGAGCATTTCGCGGATCTCGCTCTCGTCGGCACCATCGAAAACCGGTGTCGCGGTCGGCACGCCTTCGCGCAGGTTGTCCGCGAGTTCGAGGATCTCTTCATCACTGAAGCTGTCGAGCTCCTCGGTCTTGCCGCTGAAGTTGTAAACCTTTTCGAGGAATTTACGGATGTCTGCAGCTTTCTGCTGCGCGTCGAGCATGGCGCCGATCCTGCGACCGATGCCCTTGGCAGCGAAACCGAGGTGGGTTTCAAGCACCTGGCCGATATTCATTCGCGACGGTACGCCGAGCGGATTCAGCACGATGTCGACAGGCTCGCCGTTAACGTCGTATGGCATATCCTCGACCGGAACGACCTTGGAGATGACACCCTTGTTGCCGTGACGGCCCGCCATCTTGTCACCGGGCTGGATACGGCGCTTGACGGCGACGTAAACCTTGACCATTTTCTGCACGCCCGGAGCGAGATCATCGCCCGAAGTGAGCTTGCGCTTCTTCTCTTCGTACTTCTCGCGAAACTGCTCGCGCTGCAGCTTGATCTGGTTCGCAACAGCCTCGAGCTGAGCCGCAGCCTCCTCGTTGTGCAGGCGGATCTCGAGCCAGTCGTCCTTACTGATCTCGGAGAGATACGCCTTGGTGATCTTGGTGCCCTTCTTGAGCTTGTTCGGGCCACCGTCTGCGACCTTGCCGAGCAGCATTTTCTCGATCCGCTCGAAAGTATCCTCTTCCATGATGCGTAGCTGGTCGTTGAGGTCCTTGCGAACACGTTCGAGCTCGGCCTCCTCGATCTGCAGCGCGCGTGCGTCCTTCTCGACACCGTCGCGCGTGAAGACCTGGACATCAATGACGGTACCGGACATGCTTGACGGCATGCGCAGCGAGGTATCCTTCACGTCGGATGCCTTCTCGCCGAAGATTGCACGAAGCAGCTTCTCTTCCGGTGTCAGTTGTGTTTCACCTTTCGGAGTGACCTTGCCGACGAGGATATCCCCGTCCTTGACCTCGGCACCGACGTAGACGATACCGGACTCATCGAGACGACCCAGGTTGGCCTCGCCGACATTCGGGATGTCCGCCGTGATCTCCTCGGTACCGAGCTTGGTGTCGCGCGCCATGCAGGTCAGCTCTTCGATGTGGATCGTCGTGAAACGATCCTCCTGGACGACTCGCTCGGAAATCAGGATCGAGTCCTCGAAGTTGTAACCGTTCCACGGCATAAAGGCGACGCGCAGGTTCTGGCCGAGCGCGAGCTCGCCCATGTCGGTCGACGGCCCGTCGGCCATGACGTCGCCGCGTGAGACCATGTCGCCGACCCTGACCAGCGGACGCTGGTTGATACAGGTGTTCTGGTTTGAGCGGGTGTACTTGGTCAGGTTGTAAATGTCGACGCCCGGTTCGCCGGCTTCGGTCTCGTCGTCATTGACGCGCACAACGATGCGCTGCGCATCGATGGAGTCGACGACCCCGCCGCGCTTTGCGACGACGGTAACGCCCGAATCAACGGCCACGACGCGCTCCATGCCCGTGCCGACAAGCGGTTTCTCGGCACGCAGGGTCGGAACGGCCTGGCGTTGCATGTTCGAACCCATGAGTGCCCGGTTGGCATCATCGTGTTCCAGGAAAGGCACCATGCTTGCAGCAACCGAGACAATCTGGCGTGGCGAAACGTCCATATAGTTGATGCGGTCTGGCGTTGCCATGGTGAATTCATTCTCGAAACGGCACGAGACCAGGTCATCTGTGAAGCGGCCTTTCTCATCGAGCGCAGCGTTTGCCTGCGCGATCACATAGCGCCCTTCCTCGATGGCCGAGAGATAGTGAATCTCGTCCGTTGCCTTGCCGTCCTGCACCACGCGGTAAGGTGTCTCGAGGAAACCGTACTTGTTGGTCCGTGCGTAGACTGCAAGTGAATTGATCAGGCCGATGTTCGGGCCTTCCGGCGTCTCGATCGGACAGACGCGGCCATAGTGCGTCGGGTGAACATCGCGCACCTCGAAGCCGGCGCGCTCGCGCGCCAGGCCGCCCGGGCCGAGTGCCGAAACACGGCGCTTGTGCGTGATCTCGGAGAGCGGGTTGTTCTGGTCCATGAACTGCGACAACTGGCTTGAACCGAAGAACTCCTTCATCGCGGCCGAAACCGGCTTGGAGTTGATCATCTCCTGCGGCATCAGACCCTCGCTCTCGGCGAGACTCAGACGCTCCTTGACAGCGCGTTCCAC
>JASFFK010000090.1:0-8317 GCA_050124335.1 Chromatiales bacterium
GATGGAGTATGCCAGGATGCGACGCATATCGTTCTCGAGCAGCGCGTAGATGATGCCGTAGAACACCATATAGAGGCCGATGGGCACGAGAATATCGGCACCCGGGAAACCCACCAGCAACGCAAATACTGCCGTCTTTGTTGTGAATGCCGACAGGAAGACCATGCCGCCCGGACTCGCCTCCGGATAGGCGTCTGCGATCCAGGCCGATAGCGGCGGGGCACCGGCATTGATCAGGAACCCGATGAGGATCAGCCAGTTGCCGAAGCTGTCAGGCTGCATCGCTGTGAATGCCAGCGATCCCGACTCGATTGCATGCGCAACGATGCCAACCATGAGGATGACACCGCCAAGCAGGTGAATGAGCAGGTAGCGAACACCGGCTCTGTAGGCGCTCTGCGTCCCGGCCGACCAGATGACCAGCGTCGAGCCGAGGGCCATGATCTCCCAGAACACGAAGAGCGTCAGCAGGTCACCGGCGAAGGTCACCCCGATCGCCGAACCGGCATAGACGAAGGCCGCGGTCAGCTCGGTCGCGCTCGCCTGGCGGTGGGCATAGAGACCGCCGGCGAAGGCCATGATCGCGAAGATGGTCGCAAACAGGCGACCCTCCGCTGTCGAGCGAACAGGTTCGAGCATGTAATCAAGGAAACCGACCTTCAGAGAGACGTCCCCAGGCAGGCCCCAGACTGTAACCAGCGTCAGCAAGGGCAGGCCAAGCAAAAGCAATAAACGCTGGCGCCCCCGCAGGAAGGGAATCAGCATGGCGCCGAGCACCATGATCAGGCCAGGGGGAAACGCAAGTTCACTCGTCATAGTAAGTGTCCTTGCGTTTCAGGAAGATACCCAGAACCTTCGCCAGGGCAACCATGCCGGCACAAGCCAGAAAACCGTACCAGGCATAGAAGGCAAAGGTGCCGTCGAGTGTGAATCCACTCCCCTCGAAATGCGGGTGATGGTGCAGAAAAAACTCGGGTAGCACGGCCAGCACGAGGACCAGGATCTGGATGACCCACAGTTTCGGCAAATTCTCGCTGCGGTAGAGCCAGTGCTTCTTCGCCTCCGGCTGTGATGAGGTTCGGGGCTCTCGAGAGGACTCTTTCATCAGCCACCTCCTGCCATCTGCTGGACCAGCGTCAAGGGTACGCCGGGGAAAAAGAACAGCAAAATGGTGAACAGCGCCGTTGCAACCAGCGCCAGCACGATCGGCAACGGCGCCTCGCCGTGTTCGACATGACGGTGACCGGGATCCTCATCCAGGAAAAAGGCTGCATAGACGATTGGCATGAAATAGGCGGCGTTGAGCAGTGTGGAAATAACGATTGCGCCGACCGCGATCCACTGCTCTGTCTGCAACGCCCCGCCGAAGAGATACCACTTGGAGATGAAGCCCGCGAACGGGGGCGCACCGATCATCGACAAGGCGCCGATCGCGAAAGCTCCCATGGTCCAGGGCATGCGCCTGCCGATCCCGTTGAGTTCGCTGATCTTCGACTTGTGTGCCGTGACGAGCACGGCGCCTGCACAGAAGAAGAGCGTGATCTTGCCGACAGCATGCATCGCGATATGCAGGCCGCCACCGATTGCGCCTGCAGCGATACCCAGCATTGCGCCGAGCGTGATGTAGGAGAGCTGACTGATTGTCGAATAGGCAAGCCGGGCCTTGAAGTTGTCCTTGCGCAGCGCAATGGCCGACGCGAGCACGATCGTCAGGGCTGCGATCACGACCAGCCAGTCAGCCGCCGCGATCTGGCCGATGCGATCGATCCCGAAGATGTAGACACTGACCTTGAGCACGGTGAAGACACCGGCCTTGACCACGGCTACCGCATGCAGCAATGCAGAGACCGGTGTGGGCGCGACCATCGCCGCAGGCAGCCAGCGATGGAACGGCATCAATGCGGCCTTGCCGGTACCGAACACATACAGCAACAGCAGGATACCGAGCACCCCGCCGCTGACCTCGTCGCTGAATATACCGCCAGGGGTGAAATCGAGCGTGCCGGTGATGTTCCATGTCCATACCATGGCCAGCAACAGAAAGCCGACAGAGGTACCCATGAGCAAACCGAGATAAACCCGCCCTGCCCGCTTTGCCTTGTCGGTGCCTGCATGGGTCACCAGCGGATAGGTCGCAACCGAAAGCACTTCGTAGAAGACGAAGAGCGTCAGCATGTTGCCGGCCAGTGCAATGCACATGGCAGCGGAGATCGACACAGCGAATGCCGTGTAGAAACGGGTCTGGTTCTGCTCGTGGTGGGCTCGCATGTACCCCACCGCATACAGTGTCGTGATCGGCCAAAGCAGGCTGGCGACCAGTGCAAAGAGCACGCCCAGCGGTTCGGGAGTCAGCGACAGTGACAGGCCCGGAAAGGGTTCCGCGATAACCAGCGTCGGTGGTGCGGCCCAGTCGATCGTCACAGCCAGTGCCGCAACAAGCAGGAACAGGATCACCCCCGCTGCGATGCTGACACCCTCGCGCAGGTTCGGCCTGGCGCGCGCGGCGATAATGCCGAAGACCGCCAGGACAGGCACCAGGGGAATCAGGGCGAGCAGCAGTTCCGCGCTCATCCGCCATTACCCATCAGCATCGTGGCCGCCTGCATCGCTGCGCCGACACTGATATCGGTGTTGATACCGAAGTAGATATTTGCCGCAACGAGTATCCAGATCGGGACCAGCATCGATGCAGGTGCTTCACGCACCTCCGGTGCATCTGCAGCAACCGCACCGAAATAGGCTGCCTCGATCAGTCGCCAGACATAGACCAGGGCAAGCAGCGAACCGATCAGGATGAGAACGGCGATTGGCCACAGGCCCTGCTCGAGCGTGCCGAGCACCAGGTACCATTTGCTCACGAAGCCCGCCGTCGGCGGCACGCCGATCAGACTCAGGCCACCGATCGCAATTGCGGCCATGGTCCAGGGCATGCGCCTTCCCAGGCCTGCAAAGTCACCCAGTGTGACCGCACCGATGCGGTAAGCCACTGCACCCAGAGCAAGGAACAGCGCCCCTTTCATGAGAGCATGGTTGAAAATATGGAGGATTGCGGCGCCGACACCCGTTGCAGATGCCAGGCCAATCCCAAGCAGCATGTAACCGATCTGCGCAACACTCGAATAGGCGAACATGCGCTTGACGTCATCCTGGAACACGGCAACCAGCGAGGCCATGATAATGCCAACCAGTCCGAGCGCCATGAGGATGAGATTGAGTGGCATATCGCCGAGCGAGAAGTCGGCGCCGAAAACATCCAGCATGAAGCGGAGCATTACGTAAACGGCGACCTTGGTTGCCGTGGCCGCGAGAAAGGCCGTCACAGCCGACGGAGCGTACGCATAGGCATTCGGCAGCCACAGGTGCAGGGGAAACATGGCCAGCTTCAAACCGATGCCGACCGTCAGGAAGGCAAAACCGGCGCGCACCGTGCGCGTGTCCGACACCTCGGGAAGGCGTGCGGCCAGGTCTAGCATGTTGAGCGTACCGGTCATCATGTAGAGAAAGCCGATGCCGATCAGGATGAAGGTCGCACCGATCGTCCCCATCACCAGGTACTGGAAGGCCGCGTTAAGCGCCCTGCGATCCCTGCCCATGCTGATCAGCGCATAGGACGCCAGCGAGGAGATCTCGAGAAAGACGAAGACATTGAAGGCATCGCCGGTCGCGACGATGCCCGCAAGCCCGGCAAACGCAAGCATCAGGCAGGCGTAAAAGCGCGCGATACTCTGCTCCGGGATTTCCCGGGAAACACTCTGCTTCGCGAAGAGCATCACGAGCGCAGCCATGGCCGTCACGATCAGCAGCACGTAGGAAGCAAGCGTGTCGATGCGGTATTCGATTCCCCAGGGTGGAGGCCAGCCACCAAGCTGGTAGGTCAGGGTTCCGGATGTGGCGACCGTGAGAGCCAGTGCGATCGCGGCACCAAAACTCAGCCAGGCAGCAGCCAGCGCGATCCCCCAGGCCGCTCCAGGCCGGTCGACGAGTACGCACAGCGGCGCTGTCATCAGCGGGATGATAACGACCAGAATCGGCAGATGGTCGAGCAGACTCACTCGCTGCTCTCCTCCCGTTCGGCGCCCTCCTGCAGGCGCGTATCGTCATCAGCCATATCGAGGGCATGAATCTCATCCTCCTCGACACTGCCATAGGCCTCATGGATGCGCACAATCAGAGCAAGACCGACCGCGGTGGTTGCGACGCCAACCACGATCGCGGTCAGTATCAGCACATGCGGCAAGGGATTCGAATAGATAAAGACTCCCTCGGTCACAATCGGCGCCTGGCCACCGCTGAGGTTCCCCATGGTGATATAGAGAATGAAGACCGAGGCCTGGAACAGCCCCAGGCCCACGAGCTTTTTGACAAGGTTGCCCTGCGAGATAACGACGTAGAACCCGGCCATCATCAGGAAGACCACGACCCAGTAGTTGAAAAGACCCGGTATCTCGTTCATGACTGGCGTCTCCTTCCTGACAGGGCATAGAAAATGGAAAGCACAATGGAAAAAACGGTGATGCCGACGCCGAGTTCCACAAGCAGCACCCCGAGATGCTGCCCCTGCACCGGATCAGCCGACAAAGCCGAGTAATCGAGGAAAGGCTTTCCTGACAGCATGGAGTAGACGCCGACGCCACCATAGATCAGGACACCCAGCGCCGCGAGGCGAGGCAGCCAGGCGACAGGCATCACGGCGCGTGCATTTTCCACGCCGAAGACCATGTCATAGAGGATGAAACCCGTCGCAAAAATCACGCCGGCCTGGAAGCCACCACCGGCACCGAAGTCCCCGTGGAACTGTACATAAAGGGCATAAAGCAGAATCAGCGGAATCAGCAGCTTGACAACGACCTTGAGCGCGACCTGATCGTGAATCGCGCTGGTCTCGATGCGGGATTTCCCGTTCTCACTGAAGCCCAGTAGCAAGAGAACCGCCAGGCCGGCAGTGAAGACAACGAGCGTTTCACCAAAGGTGTCATAGCCACGGTAACTGGCCAGCACGGCCGTGACGATGTTGGGCATGCCGACTTCCCCGGCTGCCTCCTGCAGGTAGTGCGGGGCGACATGCTTGTGTACCGGGGCCGAAGGATCCCCGAGCAGCGGAGCATCGAGCGTGGCATAAACGAGCGCGGCACCAGTGACGCCTACGACGAGCAGTGAGAAGAAAGGATTGTGCCTTGGCGGCGCCTCCCAGCGCCTTGTCAGCCTGAGGCTCGACAGCAGCAGGACAGTGGTCACGCCGGCACCGACGGCAGCCTCCGTGAAGGCAACGTCAACAGCATCAAGATCCATGAAGAGAACGGCCGTTAACAGGCTGTAGACGCCGAAGAGAATGACAACACCGAAGAGGTCGCGCATGCGAATCGCGGCGATCGCAATCAGCACGAGAAAGCCCAGCAATGCAACGTCGATCAGCTGTTCGATGGAGAATCCCCCTTCGTGCTCTCTGATTCAGTCACAAGAGGCTTCTGGCCGCCGATGAGCGTTGCCTTGGCCATCGCCTGCGTTGCAGTCGGGTTGGTCGCGAGGACAAACAACAGGATCATCAGCACCTTGACCAGATCGAGAGACCACTCCATCTGAAGCATCAGGCCACACAGAAGCAGGGGCGCCGCCAGGGTTTCGGTGACCCCGGCAGCATGCACCCGTGAAAAAAAGTCCGGCATACGCAGCAGGCCCACGCCACCCGTAATGCAGAGAAAACTGCCGGCCAGCAGAAAAATGGCGCTTGTCCACTCGAGCACAAGCGTCATGACGCTCCCCCCGCCCCCTCTTTTCCATCCTGTCTCCTGTTCTCGAAAAAGCGCATGACGGCAATGGTCCCGACAAAGTTGACCATCGCGTAGAGCAGCGCGACATCGAGATAGCTGTGCCAGGACAGGGCATGCCCGCCAAGTGCAATCAGCAGAACCGTCTTCGTCCCGAAGGAGTTGGCAGCGAGCATGCGATCGTACTCGGTAGGCCCGAGGAATGCCCTGACCAGGGCCAGAGCCATGGTGACAAGGATCGCAATGATGGCTGCTGTCAGCATGGATTCAGATCTGGAGGCGCTTGATGCGCCGTTCCATTTCGCCCTTCCTGAGCGCCTCGATCCCCTCGGGAGTCAGGCTGTGAATCATGAAATGATCCTCACGGACATCTGTCGTCAGCGTTCCCGGGGTCAGCGTGATGGAGTTTGCATAGAGCGTTTTCTCGAGTGGCGTCGTAACCTCTGTATCGAGGCGCTGCCAGCTCGGGCGAATTGGCAGGGAAGGATTCCAGATGCGACGCGCCACATCGATATTCGAGCGCACGACCTGCCAGAACAACCAGCCGAAATAGTGCATGACCCTGATGCCCGGACGGAAAGTAGCGGGCTCCCCATCCCTGCTGTCCATCCGCGCAATAAGCAGGGTCACGAGCAGCGACGAGAGCATTCCGAAGGCCAGGATGAGCGGCTCCCCGTGCCCCGAGAGAAGCATCCAGAAGAGCATCAGAAAGACCAGGATGAAGAGATAATGCATTCTCATTGTTCTGCCAGGTTCCATCACCAGTGCCTGCACGTGCTTGCGCAGCCCTGTAAGAGCGATCTTGTTAACCCCGCGGAGTCTGCGTGTCCGTGAACTGTTTCAACTGCTGACGCCCTGGCAGCAACGGAATTTCCCGGGAAGCGGCAAAGGCCGCCTTGCTGTCAGCTGACGTACATGAGTCGAAGGCCGCTCTTTTATGGTTGTTTTGCGGATAGCGTTCGCATCCTCGTTATCGAGCTTGGTGCACTGCAATAATAATCATCGGACCAGATGCCGTAAAGCCCGGATTCTGCAGCAATTGCTTCGATTCACCCTTGTGACCAGAATGGATGACCGGCTCCTTGCAACTGCGTTTCATGAGCCCTTTTCAGGCGACACTCTGTGACAACTGGCAAGGGGCTTGCCGGGACCATCCTCCGGGAGATACCGGTCACGCGATGAAAAACCCCACTCGTTTTGACCTAGACGCTATGACTCATCTGCGTCTACCTTCTGTGCTGTAATAAAATTTCCTGTTACCGGGTGTGTGCCGATGATGATCAACAGCAATCTCGCAAACGAACTGACTGAAAAGGGCTGGGTGCCGGACGGTATCATTCGCACCGGAATCCGTGCACTTCTCGAGCGGCGTCTTGCCGAAATCAGGGCCAGAGATACCCAGGCGGTCTCCGAACAACTGCAGGAATTTATCGAGCTGATGGACAGCGCCCCGATTGCGCTGCTACCGGAAAAAGCCAATGAGCAACACTACGAAGTTCCTGCCGAATTCTACCGCAACGTACTCGGCAGCCATATGAAGTACAGCTGCGGTTACTGGGGCAAGTACACGCGCGAGCTCGATGCGTCGGAATCGCTTGCCCTTGGCCAGACCTGCGAACATGCCGAGCTCGAGGATGGGATGGAGATCCTCGAACTTGGATGTGGCTGGGGCTCGCTCACACTCTGGATGGCGAAACACTATCCGAACGCGCAGATCACCGCGGTCTCGAATTCAGCCTCGCAACGCGAGATGATTCTGAAACGTGCCGAAGAATCGGGAATCTCGAATCTCTCCATCATCACGGCCGACATGAACGATTTCGACACCGATAAGGCATTCGATCGCATTGTCTCGGTCGAGATGTTCGAGCATATGCGCAACTATCGGGAACTCTATGCCAGGGTAGCCCGGTGGCTCAAACCCGGTGGCAAGTTTTTCAAGCACATATTCGTACATCGCGATTCACCCTACCTCTTCGAAGACCGCGGCCCGGGAGACTGGATGAGCCGCTTTTTCTTTTCGGGCGGGATGATGCCGTCCGATGATCTGCCGCTCTTCTTCCAGGACCGGCTCTGTATCGATAAACGCTGGCGCTGGGACGGAAGGCATTATGAGAAGACGGCCAACGCTTGGCTGGAAAAGATGGACGCCAGCCGTGACACTCTCTGGCCGCTCTTCGAGCAGACTTACGGCAAGGATTTTGCAGCCACCTGGTGGCAGCGCTGGCGTATCTTCTTCATGGCATGCGCCGAGCTCTTTGGTTACAACGACGGCCAGGAGTGGTGGGTAAGCCACTATCTCTTCAGCAAGCGCTGAATGCCAGGAGCGGCACGTCTCCCTTGTGAACATCGGCCAGTGCCGTCATGGCGGCCTGCACGGGATACTGCTGACATCGCGCACAACCCCCGCAACTGCGGTCGCTGATGCAATTTGTCGTAAATTAGTCAATGCCGGCGCGCAATTGGCCTGAGACTTCCGCACACGCTTATAATTCGGGAACCTGTTAATTCCGGTCCTGATTCCATCCGATGAGGCATATTCCGATACCGTC
>JASFFK010000091.1:0-8264 GCA_050124335.1 Chromatiales bacterium
GCTGAAGCGCGAGCTGATGTGGATTCCGTTCTTCGGCTGGGCCATCGCCATCATGGAGCCGATCGCAATCAACCGCAAGGCAGGGCGCAAGGCCGTGAAGCAGGTGATCCGGCAGGGCAGCGACTATCTCGAGCGCGGCAACAAGGTGATCCTGTTCCCGGAGGGCACGCGCACCGCTCCGGGCTCGAAGGGGCGCTACAAGCTCGGCGGCGCGCTGCTGGCCGAGAAGAGCGGCTGCAAGGTGGTGCCCGTGTGCCACAACGCGGGGGTCTTCTGGCGCAGGCGCGACATCCGCAAGTACCCGGGCACCATCGATGTCGTCATCGGCGAGCCGATCGAGACAGAAGGCAAAAGCGCGCACGAAATCCTCGACGAAGTGGAAAACTGGATCGAAACGACCCTCGAGACACTGCCGCGGACGAGAGATGGACATGTGTGACCACTCCCAATACAAGACACCCACCTTTTCCCTGGCTGGAGTTTCAATGCGGGACACCCACTTTTCGTGGCAGAGTTTCAATGCGGTACTCAAAAAGAGACACCCACAAATCGGGGCCCGGCATCCGGGCAGTGTCTTGAATTTCAAATCTGAATTCGCAATTGGTGGCTGTCCCGAATTAGGCAACCACTGGAATGAGAAAGAAGCATGAGTGACCAGCTGATCCGGATCGCAACCCGCAAGTCGCCCCTTGCCATGTGGCAGGCCGAGCATGTAAAGGCAGCCCTCGAGGCCGCGCACCCGGGTATCAAGGTCGAACTGCTCGGAATGACGACCAAGGGAGACAGAATTCTCGACACCCCCCTGGCGAAAATCGGCGGCAAGGGGCTCTTCATCAAGGAGCTCGAGGTCGGCATGCTCGAGGGCACAGCCGATATCGCGGTGCACAGCATGAAAGACGTACCCGTGGAGTTTCCGGAAGGGCTCGAGTTGGCGGTGATCATGGAGCGTGAGGACCCGCGGGATGCCTTCGTATCTAACAATTTCGACTCTATCGATGCCCTGCCGGAAGGGGCAACGGTCGGTACCGCCAGCCTGCGCCGCCAGTGCCAGATTCAGGCACGTCGTCCGGACCTCAAGATCACGCCATTGCGCGGGAACGTTAATACGCGTCTCTCCAAGCTCGACAACGGCGACTATGACGCCATCATCCTGGCCGCTGCCGGACTCATCCGGCTTGGCTTCAGCGAGCGCATCCGTGCTTTCATCGAGCCCGATGAGAGCCTGCCGGCGATCGGCCAGGGTGCGATTGGCATCGAGTGCCGTTCGGACGACGAGCGCATCAAGGCCCTCATCGTCCCGCTGCACCATTCCGAGACATCCACCCGGCTGGTAGCAGAGCGTGCCATGAACGAGCGCCTGAACGGCGGCTGCCAGGTGCCGATCGCGGGTCACGCGACGCTCGACGGCGAGGCCCTTACAATCCATGGTCTCGTCGGCGAGCCTGATGGCAGCAAGATTATTCGTGCAAGCCGCTCTGGGCCCACCTCGGAGGCTATCTCGCTTGGCACCGCCGTCGCAGACGAACTGCTGGCAAACGGCGCGGATGCGATCCTGAAGAAACTCTACGCCGCAGATGAATAATGGCCTCTACCATTACAAGACACCCACATTTTCCCGGGACCGACATGAGACACCAGCCTGTTTCCGAGCTGTAAATGATGGATGTCTCTGAATTGCCCGAAGTGATAAAAAGTGGGTGTCCCGGATTCGCGTCCCGGATTTGCGCCGGAATTACTCCATACATGAGTGATGACTGACTGCCCCTGCGATCTAAACGGCCTGAAAGTACTGGTCACACGGCCGGAGGGACAGGCCGAGGTGCTCACAAGAGCCATCCTTGACTGTGGCGGTCGGGTCGAGCGACTGCCGCTACTTGCGATCGAGCCGGATGTCCTGGAAACAGACAGAGAAAAGCTGGAAAAGGCATTCCAATTCAATGACCTGGTGTTCGTAAGTCCGAACGCGGTGCGACATTCTCTCGACTTCCTGCGTCCCGGCGAATCATCGCGCATCATCGCGATTGGTGAGGCCACCGCCGCGCTGCTCGATGACCAGGCGCTTCGGGTTGACCTGGTGCCAAACCACTCGACCAGCGAAGCACTGCTCGGGGATGACCGGCTTGGAGAGATGCAGGGTCGAAAGGTGCTTATCATCCGGGGCCATGGCGGGCGTGAGCTGCTGGCTGACGGATTCAGGGCGCTGGGCGCGGATGTCGAGTATGCCGAGGTCTACCGGCGCACGATGCCTCCTCCGCCATCACCCGAACTACTGGCAACATGGCGAGAACGGGTCGACGCGATGATCGTGACTTCAGAGGAAATGATGAAGAACCTTGTCGAACTGACCGATTTTGATCAGAATGTCCTGCAGACACCGCTGATCGTCATCAGCGAACGCTTGCAGTACAGTGCAGAAACATCGGGGTTTCAGCATGTACTGCAGGCTGGCAACCCCTATCCTGCCGACCTGCTTGTAGCCTTGTGCCAGCTGGTCGTCCGGCGAAATTGATCCCTGGAGTGAGAAGTATGCGCTCGTATCCCCGTGTCCACACCGAGCTGTGCGGTGAATCTGTTCCGGTATCGACCGGCCCCGGCAAGCGTTTTGTCGCCGTGGTGACACTCTTTTTCGTCACTGTCACAAGCATTCTGGGCTACGCGCTCTGGTACTGGAACCAGTCACGCGAGGACCTGGTCGTGCTGAATCTGCGTATCGAGGAGACGCGCCGGCAACAACTGCTTCTGCAACAGCAACTCAAGGCCAGCAGCGAGCAGATTGCAGAGCAGAATGCACTGATCGCCGAGCAGTCGGAACGCCTCAACGGGCAGCAACAGAAGGTGGACCACCAGGCCGAACAGGTGACGGCGGTTGTGTCCGAGATTCAGCATGTGCGTGAAGAGCACAGGGCCCTCGACCAGGAAGTGATCAGCACGAGAGAGCAACTTGCTGCCGTGCCCTCGGAGATCGTCCGCTCGAGAATCGAGTATCTTCTGGATATTGCGGAGACGGAGCTGCGGTTTCGCGATGACATCGAGGATGCAATTTCACTGATGGAAAAAGCCCTGGCGGTGCTTCAGAAAGAACAGCTTTACCCTGATGTTCAGACAGTTTTGCTAGAGGAGATTGCTACGCTGCGTGCCTACGAGCGACCTGACGAAGTGTCGATTCGCACAGAACTGCTGGCCATGGCCGACCGTGTCGCGGAACTGGACATCAAGTCGAATACCGCGATGCAGGCTGATATCGCAAGTGATGTGGAGTCCGAAGAATGGTTAACTCTCGTGCGCGACAGCCTGCGCGAAGTTGTGACGGAACAAGCGCCGGGCTTCACCGCTTCTGATAATCCATATCGCGAGGACATCCTGCGCCACGAGCTGCGACTGGCGTTCGATGATGCGCGCTTTGCGCTACTGGCGAAGGATCCCGAACGCTTCCGGGCGACCCTGTCTCTCTCGGCCAGACTTGCCGAACGTTATTTCGAAGTCGACGAATCATTGATCGAAAGCATCCAGGCGCTCGTTCATACGGAATTTGAGCCGGACCTTCCGGAAATTGGAGAAGGACTGAAGCTCTTCAAGGAAAAGACCCGTTCCTGATCTGTTCAGACAGGATTTGACTGGTGAGGCGCTGATTGGGAGCGTTAATTGGGGACATCCACTTTTTGCTCAGACAGACGGGGCTGATTCGAGACACCCACTCACCAGACACTGAACGTCGATGCCTTGACAATCCCGGATAAGCTGCCAGAATAGAGAACATATGGAGATCATGGAGCGGTCAGGGACGGACAGCAATGGCACGACCAAGAAAACACGACATCTGCCTGGATGCCACCCTTTATTACCACTGCGTATCTCGCTGCGTACGCCGCGCTTTCCTTTGCGGGTATGACGCGCATACCGGTCAGTCCTATGAGCACAGGCGCGCGTGGGTCGAAGACCGCCTGCTCTCAATAAGCCATTGTTTTACCATTGATATCTGCGCCTATGCCGTGATGAGCAACCACTGCCACGTGGTGCTGCACGTCGATGTGCAAAAGACCGCTTCCTTGACAACACGCGAGGTTGTCGAACGCTGGCACGGCCTGTTTGCAGGAAATCTGCTGTCACAGCGCTTTCTCGCCGGTCACCCCTTGTCAGATGCAGAAGTTCGTATGCTCATGGAGCAAGTTGAGACCTGGCGAGAAAATCTGATGTCGGTGAGCTGGTTCATGCGTTGCCTCAATGAGCATATCGCTCGACGGGCAAATCAGGAGGATGACTGCACCGGACGGTTCTGGGAAGGACGCTTCAAATGCCAGGCTCTGCTGGATGAATCCGCGCTTCTCGCCTGCATGGCCTATGTCGATCTCAATCCCGTCCGTGCCGGGATGGCAAACTCCCCGGAAGAGTCTGAATACACTTCCATTCATCGACGAATGGCGATATTTCGCAGTGAGGCAGATCAGCATGAAACTGATAATTTAATGCCATTTCGCAGCAAATCGAATCTTTTACCATCCAACTGCCTTCTTTTCAAGCTTCAGGACTACCTGGAGCTTCTGGACTGGACAGGGCGCGCAATCCGCCCTGACGCTCATGGGACCATCCCGACTGATTTCCCACCAATTGCCAGCCAGCTGAAGATTGAAAGTCATGCCTGGCTGGCGATGACAAAAGGATTCGAGTCACTTTTTCACGCGCTGGTTGGTCGCGAAGAATCGGTTTTGACTGCCTGTGAACAAACAGGCAGGAGCTGGTCACATGGGATCAGCGCCTGTCGACACTGCTTTCCAACCTGAGAATCGATCTTCTGGAGCAAGCGATCCCGCCCTTCTTGCCCCATCATCCGGAACGTTTCCTGTGCGCGTCAACCCATCCACGAATCCGCCTCCCACCATGCGCTAAACCCTCGCGCAGGTTTTTTCATTCTCGATCATCCCCAAACATCAAAATCCCGGTCATTCGTCCCGGCCCTCAAAGACGAAAATCTCTGATTGCTCAAAGGTGGCTGTCTGACATTGAATTGGATCAAATCAATGGGTGTCTTGAACTGAAAATGCTGGTTTGATGGGTGTCTCGAAATGAAGGAGGGCGATTAATTACTCCACGGTCACGGATTTGGCGAGGTTGCGTGGCTGGTCTACGTCGGTGCCCTTGAGCACTGCCACGTGGTACGCGAGCAGTTGCAGCGGAACAGTGAAGAGCACGGGGGCCGTGATCGGGTTGGCGTGCGGGACCTGCAGCACGTGCACGGTGTCGGATTCCTCGATGGCGACCGAGGGTTCGGCGAAGATGAAGAGCTCGCCACCACGCGCCCGCACTTCCTCGAGGTTGGACTTGAGTTTTTCGAACAGCCTGTTGTCTGGCGCGACGGCGACGACGGGCATTTTCTCGTCGATAAGTGCCAGCGGACCATGCTTGAGTTCCCCGGCGGGATAGGCCTCGGCGTGGATATAGGAGATCTCCTTGAGCTTGAGCGCCCCCTCCATCGCGATCGGGTACTGGTCTCCGCGCCCCAGAAAGAGTGCGTGCTCGCGCTCCTGGAAATGTTCGGCAAGCTCCTCGATGTTCGCATCAATGGCGAGCAGTCCCTCGATGCCGGCGGGCAGCTGTCGCAGTCCCTCGACGATGGCCTCTTCCTGCTCCTCCGAAAGCCCCCTGTATTTCGCGATGTTCGCGACCAGCAGAAGCAGTGCAACGAGCTGGGTCGTGAAGGCCTTGGTCGATGCAACACCGATCTCGGGGCCGGCATGGGTCATGAAGGAGAGCTCGGATTCACGCACCAGCGAGCTCTCGGGCACGTTGCAGATACAGAGCGTCGATAGGTAACCCGCTGCATTCGCCTTGCGCAGCGCCGCGAGGGTATCGGCCGTCTCGCCCGACTGGGAGATGGTGACGAAGAGGGTGTTTTCCTCGACGACCGAGTCGCGGTAACGGAATTCGCTCGCGACCTCGACCTGGCACGGGATTCTGGCGTAGCGCTCCATCCAGTACTTGCCGACGAGGCCCGCATGAAAGCTGGTGCCGCAAGCGATGATTTTCACACGCTCTATCTTCGTAAACAACTCTGATGCTGCATGTCCGAAGGCCTCGGGCACCAGATGGCTGGCCGTGATCCGCCCTTCGAGCGTCTCGATGATGGCCGAGGGTTGCTCGTGGATCTCTTTTTGCATGAAGTGGCGAAAGTTGCCAAGCTGGGTGCGCTCACCCGAAACTGTCGAGTCCTTGATTTCGCGCTCGACCGGCTTGCCTGTTCTGTCAAAAATCTCGAGGCTGTCGGTGCGAAGTCGCGCGACATCCCCCTCCTCGAGAAAGATGAACCGGCTCGTGACAGGCAGCAGCGCAAAGACATCCGAGGCGATGAAGTACTCGCCGATCCCGATGCCGATCACGAGCGGGCTGCCGTAGCGGGCAGCGACCAGCGTATCGGGCGATTCGCGGTCGATGACCCCGAGCGCATAGGCGCCCTCGAGCCCCCTGATAGTTTTCTGAACGGCGGTCAGCAGATCCTGTCCTGCAGCGAGATGGTCGTGGATTGCATGGACGATCACCTCGGTGTCGGTATCCGAGGTGAAATGATGCGCCTGTGCTTTCTGCAATGCCCGCAGGCTATCATGATTCTCGATGATGCCGTTGTGCACCAGTGCAACGCGATCGCGGCAGATATGCGGATGCGCGTTGTAGGTGGAAGGCTTGCCGTGGGTCGCCCAGCGCGTGTGCCCGATGCCGATGGTACCCTCCAGCCCCGAAGCGCTGATCAGCTCCTCAAGACGCGCGACCTTGCCCTCGGTGCGCTCGCGCGCGAGCTCACCATTCTTGGCAACCACTGCGATGCCTGCCGAGTCGTAACCACGATATTCGAGGCGCTTGAGCCCCTCGAGCAGCAGGGGCGCAACGTTGCGCTGGGCGATGCCACCGACTATTCCGCACATCAAAATTTCTCCTTCTTCACCGGTCTTGTCCAGCCGGCAATCGTCGTCTGCCGCGTCGTGCGACAGAGAGTCAGCTGGCCGGCCGGAGCGGTTTTGGTGATCGTCGAGCCGGCGCCGATCGTGGCGCCCTCCTCGATGGTCACGGGGGCCACGATCTGGGTGTTCGAGCCGATGAAGGCATTGTCGCCGATGACTGTGCGGTGCTTGTTGGCGCCGTCATAGTTACAGGTGATGGTGCCGGCGCCGACATTCACATCCCGACCCATGGAGGTGTCGCCGATATAGCTCAGGTGATTGATCTTGGAGCCTTCCGCCACCTGTGCATTCTTGAGCTCGACGAAGTTGCCTACACGGCAGTGTTCGGCAAGCTCTGTGCCCGGACGAATGCGGGAGAAGGGCCCGAGCTGGCAACTGGAACCGATGTTCGCCTGCTCGATGACGCAGTTCTCGAGCACACGGCAACCGTTGCCGATGGTGACATCGCGCAGCACGGTGTTGGCGCCGATCTGCACATCGTCCCCGAGCACGACCCTGCCCTCGAGGATGACATTCGGTTCCATGACGACATCCTGGCCGACAGAGACCTCGCCGCGGATATCGATCCGTGCAGGATCCACCAGGGTTGCACCCGCACGCATGAGCTCTTCAGCAAGCCGCTGCTGGCAAACGCGCTCGAGACGGGCCAGTTGCACCCGGTCGTTGACACCTTCAACCTCGGAAATATCGTCAGGATGTGCCGAGGCAATCACATGCCCCTCGGCAACGGCCATCGGAATGATGTCCGGCAGGTAGTATTCGTTCTGGGCGTTGTCGTTACCGACATTTCCAAGCCACTCCTCGAGCTCCTCGCGCCCGATCAGCATGATGCCGGCATTGATCTCGCGGATGTGCAGCTCCTCAGGAGAAGCATCCTTGTGTTCGACAACCCGGATGATGCGCTCGTATTCATCGCGCAGGATACGGCCATAGCCGGTTGCATCCTCGAGTTCGACCGTCAGCATGCCCATGCGGGTCTCTGCCGAGGCCTCGATCAGACGCTCGAGGGTACCCGGCTTGATGAGCGGGACATCACCGAGCTGCTCCTGCTGCAGGACCCAGTCCACATCGTATGACTGCATTCTCTCCCGCACCAGCTCACCGCCATGTCCGTAGACAACAACAACGCTTTCCGGCTCAAGACGCTGCGCGGTCTCGATGACATGCGCCAGCATCGGCTTGCCGGCGATTGGATGCAGCACTTTCGGCCGCCGTGATTTCATGCGGGTTCCCTGCCCCGCGGCCAGAATGACAACGCCGAGTTTCATAAGGAGGGTGTCCGGGATTGATCTGGTTGGCAGCTATACATAATCAGCT
>JASFFK010000092.1:0-8204 GCA_050124335.1 Chromatiales bacterium
TGCCTGATTGGCGAACCTGGTGGCCAGCAGCGGGTTGTCGATGCTCAGTTCCAGCCATTCGCCGCTGCCGTCGTCGTTGAATCTGGCCACGTAGAGCTTGCCTTCGTCCAACGGGCTCATGCCGCGTGCGCGCATCGACTTCCAGTTACCGGCGGAGACGAACTTGTAGATATAGTCGAAACGCTGGTCATCACCCATGTAGACTACGGCACGGCCGCCCCGGCCAACGGTCACTTCGGCTCCTTCGTGCTTGAAGCGACCCAGTGCGGTACGCTTGACAGGCTTTCGATTTGGGTTATTCGGATCGATCTCGACCACCCAGCCGAAACGGTTATCCTCGTTCTTGTAGGTTGGGTTGGACAAATCGAAGCGCTCGTCGTACTGCTCCCACCCATAGTCGAAGCCACCTTCACTGAAGCCATAGCGCTCCTGTGCCTCAGTCGGCGTCCACGTGCCGGTTGCGCCGAAATAGCCGTTGAAGTTCTCTTCGCAGGTCAGATAGGTGCCCCACGGGGTGTAGCCGCTGGAGCAGTTGTTGACGGTACCCTTGGCATCGGACGGACGAGCATTCAGATCGAGAAGATCACGCCCCAGAGCGGAGTCGACCACCGGGCCGGAGAACTCCACCGGGGTGTTGACGTGGATACGGCGGTTGACCTTGCTGTACACCACACCCCAGTTGCCGCGTTGTTCCTGCAGCGCCACCACGGACACGCCGTGAGCGTGCTGGGACAGCCGGACATCTGCCAGGCTTTCCGGGCTGTCTTTGCCAAGTACGTGCTGATTGCGACCAAACTCATGGTTGATGCACAGAATGCCGGAACGGCTGCTCTGTCGGCCGCGGGCTTGTTCAGGGAAAAACCACATACCATCATGGCCAATACCTACCATCTCGGCCTGTTCTTCTGCTGTGGGGCGGCTATTGGGGTCCCCTGTGTATTCGGGTATACCCGGCTTGAGAGGGGTACCCCAGGGAATTAGCACCTGATACTCATAGTCAGGGGAAATGGACGGCATCTGTCCACCGCCATTTGCAACAGCTACCGGCTCAAAATTCATCAGTGGCGTCCCGGGATTACCCTTAGGCGTGCTGTGTTTGAGATAGTTGCCACTGAAGTCAGCATTTTTTGCAAGACCACTCACCGGGGCAATAAAGCCGCTTGCAGCTGCAGCCAAGCCACCGATCATTACTTGCCGTCGTGACAAACGCTTTTCGAGAATTTCTTCGAAAGGCCGATTGCCAGATGGATTATTGCTCTGCTCATCATGCGCCATGACGGTCCTCATTTTGTAGATCTGGTTCAAGGGGACGACAATCATCACCAGTCGATATGACAAGGATGTTTCGGTTTGATGTAGCTTTCGTGAATGAGGGCGGAAAAACCTAAAAAACGGGGTCTGCCCCCCCTTGTAATAGGCTGATCACCCCGGGACTAAACCGGATCAGGGCATGATTTCGATCGATCTATTTTTATTTCATGCTCTTTCAGGGACCATCCCGGTTTGCCGGGTGTGACTCGCCTGACGGGAATTTCGTCAATCCCTTCTCTAAAGAGATGGCTATGAATGGAACAGTCGTTTGTGTTCCGAAGAGGAACTGCGATGAGTTTTATCGCGGTTGTGCGTGTGCAAGGCTGCTGTTGCTCACCAGACACGGAGCCAGACAACCATGATGCCGCCGAGCGCACTGGCCAGCATAGGCAGTCCAACCCGCAGCCCAATGCTGCGACCGCCGATAAAAGCGGCGATACCGCCCTTGAAAATACTGTTGGCTGCTGCTGCAATCACAATGCCTGCCACAGCAACGCGCAACACCACGTCCTCCTGGCTCATGCGTGCCAGAGAGAGCGTAATGGCATCGACATCTGCGATACCCGAGACGGCGGCGAGTGCCAGCACCCCGGCATCCCCGAACCAGTTCTGCAAGGCTTTTCCAAGCAGCATCACCACGGCAAGCAGTGCTCCGAAAGACATTGCCGTTTTCAGTTCCAGCGGATTTTTCAGCGGGGAGATACTGGCAGACTGTTGACTCGACTCTACTCTCCAGTAGATGAACGCAGGCACATAGGTGAGTAGCGCCATCACTACAGCAGGCGCCAGCAACATCCCGAATAATGCCGGATTGATCAGACTTGCAACCAGCAACATGCGCGGGAACATGGTCCCGCAGGCAAGCAGTATCCCCATGGCCAGCATCGGAGCGAGTTCCCTGTCGCGACGTGACAGACGTGAAAAATGGAGAGTGACGGCCGTGGAAGAGGCCAGCCCGCCAAATATCCCCGTAAAGATAGCCCCACGACGCGTACCGGCGATCTTGATTGCGAAATAGCCGACAAAGGAGATAGCTGCAATCAAGACGACCATCCACCAGATGGTGTAGGGATTCAGGGCCTGCAGCGGGCCATATACCCGGTTGGGAAGGATTGGCAGCAGCACAACCGAGATCAGCAGCAACTTGATGCCGGCGCGAAGTTCCTCGGGCTCCAGGGAGCCCACCCATCGATGTAGCAGTGGTTTATAGGCAAGCAGCAGGGTTGTCACAACGGCCGATGCTGCGGCTATGGACACTTCTCCAATAACGGCCAGTGCACCGAAGACAAACGTCAGGAGGCCGGCAATCAGACTGGTAATGCTTGCATCATCGTTTTCCCGACGCAGGTTCACGGCATAGACTGTCGTCAAAACAGCTGCGAAGCCAACGAATGCCAGACCCATGAGCAACGCACCAAAGTGTTGAGCGAGCAGTGCTACGACACCACCCAGAAATCCGATCAAGCCGAAGGTACGAAAACCGGCGATGCGCTCTCCCTCTTTTGCCTTGCGCTCTTTCCAGCCGCGCTCAACTCCGATTAGCAAGCCGATGACCAGCGCCACGCTAAGGTGGTAAAAGACCTCCTGTATCTCGCTCATGGTCTGGTCACACAGGTATCTTGAATTCTCGCCAGGACTATATTCATAAGATGAAGGTTACCGTTAGCATTGAAACTTTGCTAATACAGCGAACTGCATCTGGCATGATCGCAATTTCTCGCCCGGGTATCGAATGCCATCTTTCTTGCTTCACAGCAAACTGCTTTAGTGACTTCGGAATGGATGGCATCATCGACTTCCAGCTCAGGGCCATGCGGGAAGGCTTGCCCAGCCATGGGTTCATTGCGCGCGCCTTTCGAACAAAACCATTTCCTGACAGGTGTCACCGCCTTTGCTTCACCCGAAGTGCATTTTCCGCAAACGCAGTCGCAATTGCTTTTCCGTTTCGATAAATGCAAAAAGCAACACCCCGATACCGATGATGAGAATGCCGTCCCGAAGCGGGATGGCAACTGTTGAAAACACTTTCTGGAGGGGCGGCAGATAGGTAATCGCGAACTGTGCAATCGCGACAACCGTCACTGTAAACCAGACGATTCTCGTCCCCCTCACGGCTCGCCAGCTGAGCGATGTGCCATAGATATTCCTGATGAATAAAAGATGAAATATCTCCATCACAACCAGCGTGTTGAGTGCGATGGTTCGCGCAAGCTCGATGGAATAGCCGCGATCGATGGCATAGGCATACATACCAAACACACCGCCAAGGAACAGCGTCGCAACAAGCACAATATGCCAGGCCAGCTCACCGTTAAGCAGCGGCTCTTTCCTCGGGCGCGGCGGTCGACGCATCGTACCCGCCTCAGTCGGCTCGAATGCCAGTGCGATTCCCAGGGTGATCGCGGTGATCAGGTTCACCCAGAGAATCTGTACCGGGGTGATCGGCAATGTCATACCGAAGAGCAGCGCCACAACAATGGTCAGGGCTTCGCCTGCATTGGTTGGCAATGTCCAGCTGATCACCTTCTTGATGTTGTCATAGACCGTCCTGCCTTCCCTGACAGCAGCGGCAATCGAGGCGAAGTTGTCATCTGCAAGAATGAACTCCGCAGCCTCCTTTGCTGCCTCGCTGCCTTTCCTGCCCATGGCGATACCCGCATCTGCACGCTTCAGCGCAGGCGCATCGTTCACCCCGTCACCTGTCATTGCGACAGTCATGCCATGGGACTGCAATGCCATGACGAGCCGCAGCTTGTGCTCCGGACTCGTGCGAGCAAAGATATCCGTCTCCATGACAGCGGATGCCAGCGATGCCTCATCCAGTGCGTCGATATCCTGGCCCGTCAGGACCTTGTCCGGATTCTGCAGTCCGATCTGTTTTCCAATAGCCGCGGCAGTGCCCCGGTGATCCCCGGTGATCATTTTTACGCGGATTCCTGCGCCATGGCATTCCGCTATCGCTTCAACTGCTTCAGGACGCGGTGGATCAATCAGCCCGACAAGGCCAACCAGCACAAGATCGCCTTCAACATCGGAAAATTCCAGAATAGTCTGTTCCGGAGAAACCGGTTTCTGCGCGAATGCCAGAATGCGCTGTCCCTTCGCCGCCATCTCTTCCACCTTCCGGTGCCAGTAGTTGTCATCGAACGGCTCGGTCCCGTCCGAGACGGCACGCTGCCGGGTACACATGGTGAATATCTGCTCCGGCGCACCTTTCACCGAAATAAACGCATGCTCCTCGTGATCATGGTTCAGTGTCGCCATGAAGCGATGCCTGGCATCGAAAGGAATGACATCGGTTCTTGTCCAGCTGCCCAGTTCTTTTCTGACATCGATGCTCACTTTTCCTGCAAATGCCAGCAAGGCGCCCTCCATGGGGTCGCCTTCCACCATCCAGACGCCGTCTCTTTCCTGCAGTGCCGCATCGTTGCACAGGGTTGCAGAACGTCCCAGTTCATGAAGAATCGCATGCTCCCGGGCGCTCACTGTGGTGTCGTTGAGCTTGATATCACCCCTGGGTGCATATCCCTCCCCTTCCAGCGAGAAAAAGTGTGCCTGGGTGACAACGGATGAGACCATCATCTCATTGCGTGTGAGCGTACCTGTCTTGTCGGTACAGATGACGGATACAGAGCCGAGGGTTTCAATCGCGGGCAGTCGCCGAACAATGGCATGCCTGTTGGCCATTGCCTGCACACCCACAGCAAGCGTAATCGTCAGGACCGCTGGCAGCCCTTCCGGGATGGCCGCGACAGAGAGACCGACCACAGCCATGAACATTTCGGAAAATTCGAAATGCTGGACGAAATAGCCGAAGACAAGCAGCACAGCAGCGATGAGCAGGATCAGAACGGTTAACCAGCGCGCAAAGACGTTCATCTGCTTCAGCAAGGGCGTTGTCAGTGTTTCGACAGTGGAGAGCATCCCGCTGATCCGGCCGATCTCGGTGTCCGCACCGGTCGCCACGATGACACCACGCCCCAGCCCGCTGGTCACAAGCGTTCCGCTGTAGGCCATGCACTTTCTGTCCCCCACAGGTGCGGCCTTGTCTACAGGCCGGGTACTCTTCTCGACGGGAACGGATTCCCCGGTAAGAATGGCTTCCTGGATCTGGAGACCGTTGACACTGATGAGGCGCAAGTCGGCAGGCACCTTGTCACCGGCTTCGAGCATGACAATGTCCCCCGGGACCAGTTCCTCGCCCTTCACCGAGCGTCGCACCGCATCGCGCAGCACCGATGCAGACAGAGCGAGCATTTGACGAATGGCCTCCATCGCCTTTTCGGCCTTCCCTTCCTGGAGAAAGCCGATTGCCGCATTCGCGACGACAACGGCGAGAATCACTGCCGTGTCGATCAGATGTCCCAGAAAAGCCGTTATGACCGCAGATCCGAGCAGGACGTAAATCAGGATGTTATGGAAGTGCGCAAGAAAACGAATCAGTGCACTTCTCCGCGGCGGCTCCGGCAGTCGGTTCAGGCCGTGTATCTCCAGTCTCTGCCGGGCCTCCTCGCCTGAAAGACCGTTTTTGCCGGACTGCAGGATGCCGATGACGTCTTCAGCATCAATCTCATGCCAGACTCTATCTTGCTGTGTCATCTCTCTTCCACATACGCCGCGCACTGCGGGATCAATAGAAATTCTAGTTCACAGCCGGTTGCTTCAGGAACGGATTGATGGTTCGAGATATTGACGCAGCACAAGCATGGGAGAAAGAAATGGCAAGCTGGTGCCGGCCGGATTGTGAATGTGGACCACCCGGCAATACAACCTGATTACTTTTGCCCTACAAATGTCTGGAGTTCGTTGGCAAAACCCAGGCCGGCTTCCGTGTAGATATTGAAAGTATGCTCGACGCCGAGCGCCTTCAGGTCTTCTTCCTCATCACGGTATTTTGCCGTTGCGGCGATACGGCCACGGTAGTGTCTCTCCTTGAGGCGCATGACCGCACTCATATTGGCCCTGTGCGTCGGCAAGGTCAGCAGGACCCATTCGAGCCCGCCGAGCAGCTCGGGCGCCCTTATCCAGAAATCGGGGTTGGTCGCATCGCCGCTGACGACGTTGCGTCCTGCTGCCTGGTGCTCTTCCGCCTTGTCCTGATCTATTTCCACACCGACAATCGATCCCTCATAGTCAGGATCCATCGCATTGTATGCGGCTGTTCCCATTCGCCCCATGCCAAACACCACCACCCTGATATGGGCCAGGTCAAGGTTCTCCTCGCCCGACAGGCGCCCCGGCCGTTCGACATGCTTCAGCACCGGCCGCCATTTCTGGTACAAGCTGTCGCGGATATTCATGAGCGGGGCCGAGAGTATGAACGAGAACGACATCACAACGGCGAACACCGCCAGCCACTCATTCGACAGCCATCCCGCCGAAGCAGCAATGGCGCCGACGATCAGGCCAAATTCACTATAGTTCGCGAGATTGAGCGAGGTCCGCCACGAGGTACTCGCTCGCAGGTGGAACAGGTTGAACAGAAAGAAATAGATCCCCACCTTGAACGGCAGGAACAGGATGAACAGCAGCGCCACCAGCATCTCGTTCCAGCTCGGCACGGCCGTCATGCCCACGCTGAGGAAGAATCCCACGAGGAACAGCTCCTTGAAGCCCAGCAGTGTCTTGGCCAGCTCGTTGGACTTGGGATGATTTGCAAGCAACATGCCGAAAACAAGCGCCCCGACATCCTCCTTGATACCGACAAGCTCGAAGATATCCGCACCGACCAGCGCCAGCGTGATGCCGAAAAGAATCAGGAGTTCGCCGTGACCGACCCTGTCGAGCACCCTGTACATGAGAAAGCGCAGGGGGATCAGCATGACCAGCGCCAGGGCCCAGAGCGAGGGCAGCTTGCCCAGCGACAGGGCAATGAATACCACTGCCGCGATATCCTGCACCACCAGCACCCCGATAGCGGTCTGGCCATGCCTGGCGCTGGTCGCGCCGAGTTCGTCGAGCAGCTTCACGGCAAAGACCGTGCTGGAAAATGACATGGCGAAACCGATCAGCAAGGCTGTCTCCTTGTCCACACCGGACAGGAGCGGAAGACTGGTGTACGACAGCAGCAGCACCATGGCAGCGATCAGGAACGTCACCATTGCCATGTGCAGCGTCGCCACGCCCCAGACCTCCGGCCTCGCCAGAGACTGCAGCTTGAGCTTGAGGCCGATCGAGAACAGCAGGAGGGTGATGCCCAGGTCCGCCATCGCACTGAGGAATTCCCCTCCCTCGGCCCCCATCACATTCAGCACGAAGCCGGCCAGGAGAAAGCCGACAAGGGGCGGCAGGCCCACCATCTTCAATGCCAGGCCGCAGAGAAAGGCGATCGCTATCCAGAGCGGATCACTGTAATGAATGGAGAGTAGTTGCGGATCCATGGTCTCTGGATGGTGACGGCTGAATCAGTCTCTTGCATGTCTGTTCGCGATTTGACAATGACGAGATCGTCCTTCCTGCTATCTCTATCGTCCGGTGTTTTTCCCGCGTGAACATCACGCCACATCTTACCTTGCGAAAACCGTGTCAGACCATGGTTTTGATCAAGCCTGTCAAGGATGGCGCGCTTCTTGCTTCTTTCCTGTCGAGAGGCAGATTGCCACGTAAACCGGAATGAATCCCGAAAACAGCGTCTATCGCGGTGCGAAAAACCCGCACCTGCACAATATCGGCAACCATCAGGGTAATTGACTGATGACAAGTCACTTTTTCGCGCTTCTTTGTAGACTGTTTCCGGTAACGAATCGCGGAACAGAGGTCCCATGTCGACATCCCGAACCATGACGAACAGGTGGCGAAATCCCGTCATCCTCTTCGCCACCCTGATGCTCTTCTGGCTGATGCTGGTGAACTCTCTGGCGCCGGACACCTTGCTGATCGGCGCCCTGGTTTCC
>JASFFK010000093.1:0-8192 GCA_050124335.1 Chromatiales bacterium
CATCGCCATGCTCGCAGAGACCGGGGCGCGGACAGTGCTGCCGCCCAGCTACCTCTGCTGCGGCTACCCGCAAAACGCTGCCGGGATGGCTGACCGGGGCACGCAGATCACGACCGAGAATCGCGTGCTGTTCCACCGCATCGCCAATACGCTCAACTATCTCGACATAGGCACGGTCGTGGTCTCCTGCGGCACCTGCATGGACCAGCTGCTGAAATACGAGTTCGAACGCATCTTCCCGGGCTGCCGCCTGCTGGATGTCCACGAATATCTGCTCGAGAAGGGCGTGAAGCTCGATGGCGCGACCGGCCGGCAGTATCTCTACCACGACCCCTGCCATTCGCCGATGAAAACGCACAATCCGCTCAAGGTTGCGCGCGAACTGACAGGCAGCGAAGTACAACTCTCGGATCGCTGCTGTGGCGAGTCAGGCACACTCGGGACCGCGCGTCCCGATATTGCGAGCCAGCTTCGCTTTCGAAAAAGCGAGGAGCTGCTGAAGGGCATCAGGGTCATGACAGCCAAGGAGCGCGCTGAGGAATCGGAAACGAAACTCCTCACCTCCTGCCCTGCCTGCCAGCAGGGTCTCGCGAAGTACACGGACGAGACCGGTCTCAAGACCGACTACATCGTCGTCGAGATGGCCAGCCAGCTGCTCGGCGACGGATGGCAGCAGCGCTTCCTCGACAGGATCGCGCAGGGCGGCATCGAACGGGTCCTGCTCTGACGCCCCGGCGAAACAGTCTGAAACTCCTTTTTTACACCGATTTCACAATCGGGCACGAGCCGTTGCGTATCATCTGTCCGTGTGATGAATAAACCCTGTTGCCTTCAGGAGGCCTGACATGAAACAGATGATCCCGTTATTCGCCGGTCTTTTTCTCCTTTCACCCGCCTTCGCGGATGAGGATACTGTCTACAACCAGGTGAGCATCAGCGCGGAAGCCTCCGCTGACGTCGAGAACGATACACTCGTTGCCGAGCTCTTCATCGAGCACCAGGCAAAAACGGCTGCCGAGGCTGCCGAGGTCGTCAACGCCGCGATTGACTGGGGTGTGAAACAGGCGCAATCCGTGGACGGCGTCAAGGTCCGCACGCTCGAGTACAACACCACGCCTGTCTATAGCAAGACACGCAGTGCCAGCGATGTGTATACGCCGCAAATCATGGAGTGGCGCGTCAGCCAGGCGATGCGAGTCGAGAGCACTGATGCCGATGCACTGAGCGAACTCATCACCGGCCTGCAGCAGAGACTGGCCATCCGCCAGATTGGCTACGAGGTCTCGAAAGCCTTGCGGGAGGCGACAGAGTCCGTCCTGATCGACGAGGCAATCCTTGCTTTCCAGCAGCGCGCCGGGCAGGTTGCCAGGGGCTTTGGCCATGACGGCTACAAGCTCGTAAAAGTCAACATCAACAGTGGCGGCATGCGCCCGCCTGTGCCCTATGCCCGCAGCATGGCGATGGAAGCAGCGGCCCCTGCTCCTGTCGCCATCGAGGCCGGTACCAGCACCCTGAAGATCAACGTCAATGGCACCGTTGAGCTGAAATAGCAAAGAATGTGCCGGGCCCTGTCAGATTGACGGGCCCGGTTGCACTCGATTGGCTATTATTCAGAATAACGCCTGCAGGACGCAGGCCCCTTCAGATACGACAAAAGGAACTTGAAAATGGCTATCACCGACTGGCCCGAGGGGGAACGCCCGCGGGAAAAACTTCTGCAGCGCGGCGCAAGCGCGCTATCCGATGCCGAACTGCTTGCGATCTTCCTGCGCACGGGCACGCGCGGCCTAACCGCGGTCGATCTCGCAAGGACACTGCTATCCCGCTTTGGAGGCCTGAAACCGCTGTTCACAGCGGACCGCAAACACTTCTGTGCAGCGCAGGGACTCGGCGATGCCAAGTATGCGCAGCTGCAGGCCATCCTCGAAATGAACCGGCGTTATCTCGGCGAATCTTTGCAACGCGGCGAGACGATCACCTCGCCCGATGCGGCGAATCATTACCTGCAGGCGCAGATTGCCCATCACCCGATGGAAATCTTCGCCGCACTCTTTCTCGACACGCGTCATCGCGTCATCTGTTTCGAGGAACTGTTCAGCGGCACCATCGATGGCGCCAGCGTCCATCCGCGCGAGGTTGTCAGGAAAGCCATCCAGCACAATGCCGCAGCCGTTATTTTTGCGCACAACCACCCGTCTGGAATCGCCGAACCGAGCCAGGCCGACGTGCAAATCACCGACAAGCTGAGGCTGGCACTGGATCTTGTCGACGTGCGCGTCCTTGACCATATCGTGGTCACCGGGGGTGAATGCGTCTCGATGGCAAACCGCGGGTTGATCTGATTCGGGGGCAGGCCGGTGTCATCGCCAGAAAAACGTCACCGCCATCCCTGCAAAGCAAGGTGTGGCGATTTCAAGCCCGAGGTGACAGCCTGCAAGGATCTGGACCAATCGACGCAGAGGTTGGTATCGTTTCCTTCTTTCAATAGACGGAATTTGCCGTGATCTCTTTCCAGGTACGCCTTGCTGCCGAGATATTGCACAAGGGCGGCATCATCGCCTGCCCCACCGAATCAGTCTATGGTCTGAGCTGTGACCCGCTGAACCAGTCGGCTATCGAGCGCCTGCTCGCGCTCAAGCAGCGCCCCGATACAAAGGGATTCATCCTGATTGCATCGCGCATCGAGCAGCTCGAGCCTTTCGTCTCAATACCCGACAACTGTCGCGAAGAGATCGAGCAGAGCTGGCCGGGACCATTCACCTGGGTACTTCCCGCGAAGGCAGACCTCCCTGTCTGGATCAGTGGCGGTCGGGATACGATTGCAGCTCGCGTCACGGCCCATGCGCAGATGGCCTCGATCTGTGACATTTACGGCGGCTGCCTCGTCTCAACCAGCGCCAATATCTCTGGACAACCGCCCGCCAGAAACCCGCTACAAGTACGCAAGCAGTTCGATGACTCGCTCGACATGATTGTCGGCGGCAAGCTTGGCGGCCTTGCACGTCCGACACCGATCCGCGATGCTGTCAGCGGAAAATTCATCAGGCGATAACAGCGGACAATTCATGCACATTGATATCGAAGGCGTAAAAAGTTACCTGCTCCAGCTCCAGGACTCTATCTGCGAAGCGCTGCAAAAAGAAGATGAAATGGCGTTTCGCGAGGACAGCTGGGAGCGAGAAGAAGGTGGCGGCGGACGCTCGCGCGTGCTCGAGGAAGGCGCAGTTTTCGAGAAGGCCGGCGTCAACTTCTCGCACGTATTCGGAAGCAAGCTGCCGGCCTCTGCCACGGCACAACGCCCGGAACTCGCCGGCCGTTCGTTCCAGGCGATGGGAGTCTCTCTCGTTATCCATCCCCGCAATCCCTACGTGCCGACTTCACATGCCAACGTGCGCTTCTTCGTTGCAGAGAAGGAAGGCGAGGAACCGATCTGGTGGTTCGGCGGCGGATTCGACCTGACGCCCTACTATGGTAACGACGAGGACGTCATCCACTGGCACAGGGTAGCGCGCGACGCCTGCATGCCTTTCGGGGAGGATGTCTATCCGCGTTTCAAGCAGTGGTGCGACGACTACTTCTTTCTGAAGCATCGCAACGAGCCACGCGGTGTCGGAGGGCTCTTCTTCGATGATCTCAACGAGTGGGGATTCGATAGCTGTTTCGCCTTCATGCGCAGCGTCGGTGACGCCTACATCCCTGCCTACCTGCCGATCGTTCAACGCCGTCGCGATACGGATTATGGCGATCGCGAGCGTAACTTTCAGCTCTATCGGCGCGGACGCTATGTCGAGTTCAACCTGGTCTACGACCGCGGCACCATTTTCGGCCTGCAGACCGGCGGGCGTACCGAATCGATCCTGATGTCACTGCCACCGCTCGTTCGCTGGCAATATGACTGGCATCCCGAGCCAGGATCGCCGGAAGCCGAACTCTACGATCGCTATCTCAAGCCGAGGGAGTGGATCTAAAGCCTGCAGGCTTTTGGGGGCGCAGGGAGAACGGAGAGCGTAAAGGACACAGCCCGTTCTTTCTCATCGCGAGGAGGCCGCAGGACGACGTGGCGATCTCATTCCTCGCGTGACAGGTATCAGAGAGCATTTTCCTGCGGAACATAATCTCCGACACCAGAGGTTTGATTCCTCACACTCCGCCATACTGCTCGCGCTCGCCAATCCAGCGCTGGATCAGGGGCTCGACAGCCTGCGGCCTGTTTCTCAATACCTCTTCGGCAGACTGCTGCACCTCGGCCAGCAATTGACCGTCCCTGACAAGGTCGGCAATACGAAACTGCATCTCGCCTGTCTGGCGCGTACCAAGCACCTCGCCGGGCCCGCGTATCTCCAGATCCTTCTGCGCGATGCGGAAACCATCCGTGGTTTCACGCATCACCTCGAGCCGCTGACGCGCCTGCTGCCCGAGCGGGGCCCGATAGAGCAGAACACAGTGACTCTCGATATTTCCGCGCCCGACGCGCCCACGTAGCTGGTGCAGCTGCGCAAGGCCGAGGCGTTCGGGATTCTCGATGATCATGAGGCTCGCATTGGGCACATCGACGCCAACCTCGATGACTGTCGTTGCCACGAGAAGGTCGATCCTGCCGGCCTTGAAGTCCGCCATCACGGCTTCCTTCTCCTGCGCCTTCATGCGCCCGTGCACGAGGGCAACACCAAGCTCCTGCAGCTGCTCCTGCAATACCCGCGCTGTCTCCTCGGCAGCCTGCGCCTGCAGCGCTTCGGACTCCTCGATCAGCGTGCAGACCCAGTAAGCCTGGCGCCCTTCCCTGCAGGCCTTGCGGACCCTCTCGACGATTTCGTCGCGACGGCTGTCGGACACGACAACGGTCTTGATGGGCGTACGTCCCGGTGGTAGCTCGTCGATCACGGAGAGATCAAGATCGGCATAGGCTGTCATGGCGAGTGTGCGCGGAATCGGTGTCGCCGTCATGATGAGCTGGTGGGGAAGGATCTCCCCGTCCCTGCCTTTCTGGCGCAGGGCGAGGCGCTGGTGCACACCAAAACGATGCTGCTCGTCGATAATCACGAGTCCGAGCCTGTCGAAATCGACGCTCTCCTGAAAGAGTGCATGCGTACCGACAACGAGCCTTGCCGTCCCGTCGGCGATCTGTTCGAGCCGCTTCGCACGGGCCTTGCCCTTGTGACGACCGGCAAGCCAGAGCACAGGGATATCGAGTGGCTCGAACCACTGACGAAAATTCTTCAGGTGCTGCTCGGCCAGCAGCTCGGTTGGCGCCATGACAGCGACCTGGTAACCACTGCTGATTGCACGCAAGGCTACGAGTGCCGCAACAATCGTCTTTCCGGACCCGACATCGCCCTGAACGAGGCGCTGCATCGGATTGGGTTGTGCCATGTCATTCTCGATTTCGCTGATGACCCGTTGCTGTGCGGCAGTGAGGCTGAATGGCAAGGCATCAAGAAGCTGTTCTTCGAGCCCCCCGTCACTATTGATGGCGAAGGCAGGCTGTATCTTCTGCTGCTCGCGCAGTTTGCGCAGGCTGAGCTGGTGCGCGAGGAGTTCCTCGAAGACGAGACGTTGCTGTGCCGGATGTTCTCCCTGCTCAAAAGCAGCCAGCGACAGATCGGGCGGCGGCCTGTGCAACAGCGCGACGGCATTGGCCAGGGGCATGCCGAGCTTTGGTGAGACAGAAGGATCGAGCCACTCGCGCAGCAGGCAACCCTTGCGCAGAAATGTGAGCGCCTTGTCACTCAGGTCGATCCAGGTTTTCTGTTGCAGCCCCTCGGTCGAGGGATAGATCGGCGTCAGGGATTCCTCGACACCGGGATCGGCATCCTCGACGAGCAGGCGGTACTCGGGATGCACGATCTCCAGGCTTGCAGGACCACGTCGAACCTCGCCGAAACAGCGAATTCGCGTACCGCGCACGAAACCGCTCTTCTGGTTGTTCGTGAAATAGAAATAGCGCAACAGCAGCGAGCCCGTGCCATCGCTGACCTGCACAAGCAAAGAGCGGCGCCGGCCGAAACGCACCTGTGCATGATCCACATGCGCATCGATCACGACATGATCGCCCGGCCGCGCACTGCCGATCGGAGTGATACGGGTCCGGTCCTGGTAGCGATATGGCAGGTGAAAAAGCACATCCTGGATGGTGCGTATGCCGAGCTGGTGCAGTTTTTCTGCGCTGCGCGGCCCGACGCCCTTCAACATGGTGACGGGCATCGCATCGAGCATCTTCCCTGAAGCGTCTGCTGCCCTGTTGTCCTCGTGCGTCATGGGCTGCAATCTACCACACTCATGAGCGATAATGAGCCAGGAAGCGAGTAATGACAGGCAACTTCAGGCATGGCTTACCAGACCCTCCTTGAGTACCGGACACGTGGCCGCGGAACATCCGACATCACGCGCGATATCAGAGACGCTGTTGCAGCATCCGGCATCGAGACCGGTCTCTGCCACATCTTCATCCACCACACCAGCTCATCGCTGATTCTCTGCGAGAACGCTGACCCGACAGTGCGGTCCGACCTCGAGACCTTCATGGTGCGCCTCGTACCGGACGGCGACCCGATGTTCGAACATATGGACGAGGGTCCCGATGACATGGCTGCCCATGTGCGTTCAATCCTGACGAAAATGGACCTGACGATACCGGTCAGCAACGGGCGCCCGGCACTCGGCACCTGGCAGGGGGTCTATCTCTGGGAGCACCGTCATCACGGCCATCACAGAAAGGTCACTGTCACCGTGACGGAGTGATTGGTTCTGGTGACTGCGTGACGGCTATGTTTTGAATCGCTTCGCGATAGTTTATTTTGATACGCGCGTCGGCGCGTACCCGAGTGACTTTTGTTCCGGCAAAAGTCACCAAAACCATTCGCTCTGCCGTGCATGGACGCACAAATGCCGCGACGCCAGGATGGCGAGGAGCGGCCGACGCACAACCCTTCGGGTTCCCTCGCGTGTCTGTTCAAACAGGCGAGGCCGTAAACTCGCTGTGCTCATACATACGGCCTCTTGCTTCCTGTTTGCCCTGCGCCGCTCGGTTGCGCGTAAGTCGCAGTTGTCTTGCTACCCGGATTTTGCTGCAGGAGCCTACCCCTGTGTGCGATTGATCGCCGAGAGGGCTCGGCTCCTACAGATGAGGTGGAAGTGTCCAGAATCTTTCCCCTTCTGACGCGTCGAGCATCGCAGTCCCTGACAGGAGAAAAGCGAGGCGTGTCTGAGCGCAGCGAGTTGGCGAGCGCCTGGCAGGGACAAGAAGCGCAGAGTAGCCGCAGGTCGCGTTAGCAGGGTGCCCTTTTCTTTGCCATCTTTCTTTTGGGCAAGCAAAAGAAAGACGGGTGCCGCGGCGCACCCGCCGCTTTCAGAATGGGGTGCGCGCCGATGCGTGCATGGAAATAGAGATATCGCAAAGCGATTCCATTTAAAGAAACAGAGATCACGAATGAGGATGCCGTATGCATCCAGCCATTCTCAATCAGTAGAACGCACCGGAGCGCGCCAGAAGATCAATCAAAAATATACGTTCTGTTCTGATAAACGAGAATATTGTGATTGATGTGATTCCAGATCGCGCGCGCGAAGACGACCTTCTCGAGATCGCGTCCCTTGCGCACGAGATCGTCGACCGAGTGCTCGTGGTTCACGCGCACCACGTCCTGCTCGATGATCGGGCCGGCATCGAGATCAGCTGTGACGTAATGACTCGTCGCACCGATGATCTTGACGCCTCGCTCGAAGGCCGCATGGTAGGGGCGCGCCCCGGCGAAGGCGGGCAGGAACGAGTGGTGGATGTTGATGATGCGCTGTGGATAGTGGCCCACGAAGTCGTCACTGAGGATCTGCATGTAACGCGCAAGCGCGATGAAATCGATCGAGTATTTTTCGAGCAGTTCGAGCTGGCGCGCCTCCTGCTCGTGTTTGTACTCCGGCGTGATCGGGATGTGGTAGTAATCGATGCCCAGACGTTCAGCTGCCGAGCGAAGATCCTCATGGTTACTGATGATCAGCGGAATCTCGACGCGCCATTCACCCGACTCGTAACGCGCCAGGATGTCGTAGAAGCAGTGTGATTGCTTCGAGACGAACATGGCCATGCGCGGAACCTCGATCGAGAACTCCAGGCACCACTGCATGCCGAAATGCTCGCCGACTGTGTCGCGAAAAGCCGCGTCGATTTGCTCCGCCCTGAGCAGGAAGCCGTCGAGGGT
>JASFFK010000094.1:0-8191 GCA_050124335.1 Chromatiales bacterium
GGGCGGGTCGCCCGGTCCGTGACGCGGTAAATGGGAACGGAGGGAGTATTTTCTATTTTCTCCGTCCCCTTTTCGAGGGGGCTGAGTTAATCCCGGATTTCTATCTCAATGGACGAAAAAAGAGGTGCTGATCTCTTTCCCGGAATAACACGGGTTTAATGTAGCGAAACCAGGCCTGCGGTTTGTGCTTCATCCTGGGTCAAAACCTTCTCCTGGATTACTCTCCAGACGCCGTCCTCCTCTTTGGCTAGCGCCACTTCTATCGGACTTTCGTGTTCAATACCATCTTTGTCGGTCAGATACTCGATGGCGGTAAACAGAACAAGCGTGTCTGAAT
Source organism: Chromatiales bacterium (assembly GCA_050124335.1). GTDB lineage: Bacteria > Pseudomonadota > Gammaproteobacteria > Chromatiales > Chromatiaceae > Sva-25. Next base: position 338 of record JASFFK010000094.1, read on the forward strand.
CAGCACGCATTGCATGCAGATAATAACGCACTGACTTGACCAGGCCCTGGCTGAACTGTTCCTTCACCTGGTTGTGCCAGAAGTTGTAATCCACAAATTCATGGTTGGCCAGGCCAAATACCTTAACGTCTTTCGAGATCAGGTCCATGTGGGCTTCAACGTCACGCCTTGCCAGTGTTTCACAGCTGGCCATGGCCCAGCCGTTCACGATATCGCTCGGGTTCATGTTCTCTTCAACCGGAAAAAAATTTCATCCTAGCATCTGAGTGGACTGGCCGCACTGTGGTGCTGTATTGCTTCCAATAAAATACTGGTCAAAATCTGATGACTCCGCGTAATTGGCAAGAGTGAGGATTCGAAGGAAACAGGGGGCAGACGATGGTTTTTGCTCAGTAAAGATCAGGATATCGGGGGCTGTCCCCTTTTCTCACTGATCCCGAACACGCTCACAACCGCAAAAAAAAGGGCAGTAAAAACTGCCCCATGAGGTCAACACGACATCCTGTCAGTCCCAACTCAAAGCACCACCGGTCTGGTATTCGGTCACACGTGTTTCGAAGAAATTCTTTTCCTTTCTGAGGTTCGCCTGCTCGTCGAGCCATGGCAGTGCCGCTTCCTTGATCTCCGGGAACGGCTCGTCGAGGTCGAGGTAGCGCGCACGGCGATTGGCGATAAAGCGGAACTGGTTGATGTGATCGTCGGCAGAGTAGCCAAGGATCGGGTCGGCGAGCAGGTAACCGGCGTAGCCCGTCTCTGCGGCTTCGGCCTCGTCCCACATATCGCGCAGCGCCTGAGGATCGGGGCGGATATTCTCCTCGTGCATGATCTGCTTGGCAACGCGCATGCCGAAGGAGGCATGCAGCACTTCGTCGCGCATGATGTACTGGAGCTGTTCAGCCGTGCCCTTCATGAGGCCGCGACGCTGCAGCGCGAAGACCGGGCTGAAGCCGTTGTAGAACCAGCAGCCCTCGAAGATCCCCGCGAAGAAGATGTAGGACATCAGGAACTCGTGCAGGTCGTCACGGTTATGCAGGTCGATGTCGGAACGCAGCGAGGCGTTCAGGCGTCGGTTGGCGATCTGGATCTTGCGGTTGATCTCCGGCACGACGCGATAGCGGTTATAGATCTCGCTCTGGTTCAGGCCAATGGTCTCGATGCAGTGCTGGTAGGTCCAGGTGTGCAATGCCTCCTCATAGACCTGACGCGCCTGGTAGATTTGCAGTTCGGGAGCAGACATCTTCTCCATGACCGCGAGACCGATGTTGCGCATGGCCAGAATGTCTGATGTGGTCAGGTAGGCGAGCACGTTCTCGTAGACATGGCGTTCCTCGAGCGTCAGCTTGTGATGGTAGTCGTGCACGTCCTGCGCCATGTTGATGTCGAGCGGCGTCCAGTGGTTGCGGTTGGCATTCAGGAAATATTCCCAGGCCCAGGGGTACTTGAAGGGCGCGAGCTGGTTGATGTCCGTCATGCCGTTGATGACGCGCTTGTCCTCGGGGTTGATCGGCTTCTGCCCGAGCGCGGCGTGGTCGATCTCGTCGACCGTATCCTGTTGCTGTTCCGTTTTCGTTTCATACGAGAGCGCCTGCTCGTTGATGACGTTTTTTGCGCTCCCTGCCTTGGGCGTCTGAACAGCCTTGGGCGCGGACGAACCGGCGGATGCGGGTTCAGCCTGTTTTTCGGCAGTCGTCGTGATCAGTGGATCATCCCAGTTCAGCATGGTTTCGGCCTCCAGAGTGTCTCTGTGTCTGTTCTATTGTGGTCATGTCGGTGGCTCACCGGGTGAGTCTTACACCTGTTTTTTTCTTCCATTGTCATCGCGAGGCTTGTTTCACAAGCCGTGGCGATCCCGGGCTTCGAGATTGCCACGGTCACTGCTCTCCCTCGCAATGACAACGTTCAGTGTCTGTGTTCCATTGGACGGGTGTAATGGATGCGCGCCCCCGCCGCTTTTACAATTTATCGTCCCGGAGGGACACAAAAAATCCGTTTTAAAAGGGGGCGGAGCCGGGTTGATCACTCCGCGATCAACCGGATCCGACCCCATGTCAAGTTACTGGCATGCCTCGCATTCCGGGTCGAGAATCGAGCAGGCCTTTGGCGCTGATGATCCTGCCCCGAGGCCGGCATCGACCTGTTTCATGCCGGAATTGCCACCGCTCTTCTCGGCCGACTTCTCCATGTGGGTTGCCCCCATGGAGCGCAGGTAGTAAGTGGTCTTGAGGCCGCGTACCCACGCCAGCTTGTAGAGATTGTCGAGCTTCTTGCCGGACGGTTCGGCCATGTAGAGGTTGAGGCTCTGGGCCTGGTCGATCCATTTCTGGCGGCGCGAACCGGCCTCGATGAGCCAGCGCGCGTCGATCTCGAAGGCCGTGGAATAGAGTGCCTTGAGATCGGCCGGGATGCGGTCGATCTGCTGGACCGAGCCATCGTAGTATTTGAGGTCATTGACCATGACGGCATCCCACAGGTCGCGTTCCTTGAGGTCGCGCACCAGGTAGGGGTTGATGACCGTGAATTCGCCCGACAGGTTCGACTTGACGAAGAGGTTCTGGTAGGTCGGCTCGATCGACTGGCTGATACCGCAAATATTGGAGATGGTCGCCGTCGGCGCGATCGCCATGGTGTTGGAGTTGCGCATGCCGACTTTCCTGACGCGCTTGCGCAGCGCATCCCAGTCGAGCGTTGCCGACTCGTCGACCTGCAGGTGATTCTCGTCGCGGTGCGCCTTCATGGCCATGAGCGAGTCATAGGGCAGGATGCCCTTGCTCCAGAGCGAGCCTTCAAAGCTGGAGTAGCGTCCGCGCTCCTCGGCGAGGTCGGTCGAGGCCTTGATGGCATGATAGGAGACGGCTTCCATGGAGCGGTCGGCGAAGTCGACGGCTTCCTCGGAGGCGTAAGGCACGCGCAGTTTGTAGAGCGCGTCCTGGAATCCCATGATGCCGAGGCCGACCGGCCGATGGCGCAGGTTGGAATTGCGCGCCTGCGGTACCGAGTAGTAGTTGTACTCGATGACATTGTCGAGCATGCGCATGGCCGTCGAGACGGTCTCCTCGAGCATGGCCATGTTGAGGCCGTTCTCGTCGACATGCTTCGGCAGATTGATCGAGCCGAGGTTGCAAACCGCGATCTCCTGGTCGTTGGTGTGCAGCGTGATCTCTGTGCAGAGATTCGAGCTGTGCACCACGCCGGCGTGGCGGTTGGTGTAGCGCAGGTTGCACGGGTCCTTGAAGGCGACCCAAGGATGGCCGGTCTCGAAGAGCATGCCGAGCATCTTGCGCCACAGGTCGACGGCCTGGAGCGTCTTGTGCAGCTTGATCTCTCCATTCTTCGCCTTCTGCTCGTAGACAAGGTAGGCTTTTTCAAACTCCTTGCCGCTGAGATCGTGAAGATCAGGGACGTCGTTCGGCGAGAAGAGTGTCCACTCGCCCTCCCCGGCGACACGCTTCATGAAGAGGTCCGGGATCCAGTTGGCGGTGTTCATGTCGTGTGTGCGGCGGCGATCATCACCGGTGTTCTTGCGCAGCTCGAGGAACTCCTCGATATCGATGTGCCAGGTCTCGAGGTAGGCGCACACAGCGCCCTTGCGCTTGCCGCCCTGGTTCACGGCGACGGCCGTGTCGTTGGCGACCTTCAGGAAGGGCACGACACCCTGCGACTTGCCGTTGGTGCCCTTGATATGCGAGCCGAGGCCGCGCACGCGTGTCCAGTCATTGCCGAGGCCGCCGGCGAACTTGGAGAGCAGGGCATTGTCCCTGATCGAGCTGTAGATGCCGTCGAGATCATCTGGAACCGTCGTCAGGTAACAGCTCGAGAGCTGCGGGCGCAGGGTGCCGGAGTTGAACAGCGTCGGCGTGGAACTCATGAAGCGGAAGGTCGAGAGCAGGTTATAGAACTCGATGGCGCGCTCTTCCCTGTTGATCTCGTTGATCGCAAGGCCCATGGCGACGCGCATGAAGAAGGCCTGCGGCAGCTCGAAGCGCGTGCCGTCGGCATCGTGGATGAAGTAGCGGTCGTAGAGTGTCTGCAGGCCGAGGTAGGTGAAGGCCAGGTCGCGCTCGGGCCTGATGGCTGCTGTGAGCTTTCCGAAATCATACTGGGTCAGGCGTGTGTCGAGCAGTTCAAGTTCGGCAGCACGATTGATGTAAGCCTTGAGATAGTCGCCATAGACGGCCCCCATCTCCTCCTGGGTGGCGACGCCTGTGTCCATGTTCAGGAAGCCGAGTGCCTCGCGGCGCATGGTGTCGAGCAGCAGGCGTGCCGCGACATGGGAGTAGTTGGGCTCCTGGTCGATGAGCGTGCGCGCGGCCATTACCAGCGTCTGGCCGACGTCCTTCTCCTTCACGCCGTCAAAGAGATTCTTGCAGGTATCCTCGAGAACCTTCTCGGCGGAGACGTCGTCGAGTCCCTTGCAGGCCTCGGTGACGAGCGCCTTGAGACGCGCCACGTCGAGTGGTGCCTTGGTGCCGTCGGACAGGGTGATATCGACGATATGTCCTTCTTGCGCGACCTCGCCGCTCGCGGCAGCCTCCTCGGCACGCTTGTGTGCCTGTTCCTCGCGGTAGAGGACATAGGCCCGTGCGATCTTGTGCTCACCGGAGCGCATGAGCGCGAGTTCGACCTGGTCCTGGATGTCCTCGATGTGGACGGTGCCACCGTCGGGCATGCGGCGTGTCAGGGCATCGACGACCAGGTGTGTGAGGTTGCGGACAGTCTCGTGGATGCGAGGCGAAGCGGCGGCACTGCCACCCTCGATGGCCAGGAATGCCTTGGTCAGGGCGACGGCAATCTTGCTCGCGTCGAAGCCGGTGACCTTGCCGTTGCGGCGGATCACATGGAATTCGTTCGGAGCAAGGTGTTCCAGTTCTTCTGTTGTTGTGCCCCGGGAGGCGGCTGTCGGTGGTACGGCGATCGGTTCCGGTTTTGAATCTGCGGGCGTGGCTGTGGCCATGCTTCCTCCTGAAAGGGGTCGAATAAGTGGTACTGGTTTGCAAGCCGGTGAAGGTGACAGTGTTGCTCCTCCATTCGGCGCCGGCGGGCGCGCCTGCCGGCGATTTCGACACAGGCTGTCGTGTGTTGGCGGTGCAGCCCTGATCGAAATAAAAGTGACTCCCCTTCCCGGTTGTGCCGTCATCTGCATGCCCGGCTCCGGATATGTGGCGGGGTAGTGGAAATACAATATATACGCAATTCGTGAGGAGTCAACCACAAGATATTGTGGTTCGGGGTGGAATATCCTGTGGAAAACTGTGAATCACCTGTGGATAAATTGTGAGTCAGATAACGGAACCCAGCAGCCGCGCGGCCTCGAAAAAAATAAGCAGTTGCTGATGCGTTGATATGCCCTGTGGGAAAAAAGTTGAATTTTTTTACATGGAGGATGACAGGGGGATTCGCGGGGGAGGGCGGTTCGCTGCCGGTGACGAATCAGATTACTCTTCGGGATGCCGTGATGTCGTGAGTATCAGAACGGCTTGACGGAGGCCAGGTAGATGATCGCCAGCAGGAACAGCACGGGAATCTCGTTGAACCAGCGATACCAGACATGGCTTCGCCTGTTGCGGTCCCCGGCGAAGGTTTGGACGATGCGTCCGCACCAGAAGTGGTAGCCGACGAGCCCGACGATGAGAACGAGCTTGATGTGCAGCCAGAGCATGTGTCCCCAGACTGCCCAGGCGTACTCATAGAGCATCCAGATGCCAAAAACGATCGTCAGGATCATCCAGGGTGTGATGAACCTGTAGAGCTTGCGCTCCATGAGCTTGAAGCGTTCACTGGTTGCCTTGTCGCTGATATCTGCATGATTGACAAAGATGCGTGGCAGATAGAAAAGGCCTGCGAACCAGGCGGTCATGAAAAAGAGATGGAAGCCCTTGAGCCACATGGGGTGCTCCGGTTACTGGATCAGGATGGTTGCGTTGATGGCATCATAATCGAGCCGCCCCTCCTGATGAAGCAGGATTTTCCCTTCCTTGACGAGGATGAGGGATGGCGTCAGTCCGATACCCCCGAACGCCTTCGCGAGACTGCCATCGCTGTCGATAACAATCGGCACGAGGGTGCGCTGTTGCATGTCGAGCACGTTCGGGGGGCGATCGACATGCATGGCGATGCCGACGGTGTCGGCGCTGCCATGGATCTTGTCCGGCAGCCGCTCGAAAGCACCCAGGGCCACAGGGTTGCTCATGGAGAAAAAGAAGAGCGCGGTCAGCGGCGTCTCCGGCCCGAGCTCGACGGACGTGCCTTCGATACTCCTGAGTGTCAGCAAGGGAGCATCGGGTTTTCCGCTACAGCCCGGGAGCAGTGTGAGAAACAGTGCGAAAAGGGCAATCAAAAGAACAGGTTTCATACCTTGTGCCAGATTCTCGAGAACTAGATGTGCGATACCAGCCACTTGTTGAACTGGTTTGCCGTGAGCCGGGCTTCCGGCGGCGGGATGCAGTGTGTCTGCATCCCGGCATAGACAGCCAGCATGAGTTCGCGAAGCCTGCGGGAGTCCGTGCGTGCATCGCGTGTGAAACCGCCCAGCACAGCGGGCTCGACGGCAGCGATGCTGTCAGAGTCGCCCCACCATTCAACGGAGCAGAGACTCGGCCAGAGGCGTTCGTCTCGCGCAAGTGCATAGCCCGTGGACACGCTGACCGTGTTGGCAAGATAGGGTTGCCCGTACCTGCGCAGCAGATCCTCGAGTTCCTGCAGTACTTCGACCATGGCTACTGTTGCGCGGTGCGTCCTCCGTCGACGGATATCAACTGGCCAGTGATGTAGTCCGCCTCGGTCACGAGGAAGCGGACTGTCCGCGCGATGTCCTCGATTTCGCCATGGCGGGCCAGCGGGACCCTTGAGAGTATCCGTGCCTTGTCGATATCACTGATCTCATGCTCCGGCCAGAGGATGGCGCCGGGCGCGACGCCGTTGACGCGTACATCCGGACCGAGTTCGCGAGCCAGGCTCATGATCATCATGGCATTCGCCGCCTTGGCCATGGAATAGACGGGAAAATCCTTTTTCGGCCGGATGCCATGGATATCGACGAGGTTGACGATACAGCCCTTGCTCTTCCTGAGCCAGGGTGCGGCAGCCTGTGCAAGGAAAAAGGGCGCCTTCATGTTGGTCCCGACAAGATCGTCCCACTCCTGCCCGGTGACCGTGCCAAGCGGCGTGGCGTAGAAACTCGAGGCGTTGTTGACGAGGATGCTGAGGTCGTTGTTGAAGACCGCGACCTCATCGATGATACGCGGGATGGTTTCGTGGTCGAGCAGGTCTCCCTGCACGGTGTCCGCGGAGTTGTGCCGGATCCTGTTGAGTTCCTCGACGAGTGCAGCGGCCGGCTCGACGGAGTTGCGGTAGTGGATCACGATGTCGATGTCATGCGCATGCAATTCGCGCGCAATGGCAGCGCCGATACGTGCAGCGCCCCCCGTGATCAATGCCGTTCTTTTTGTCATGTGGTACAGGGTCCGGATTGTTAAACTTGTGCTCCAATCTAACCCAAAGCCATTGACCCGTCATGTCCTCATTCCAGTTGCCGGCCCCTTCGCCTGATGAACGCGCTCACAGTGCGCGCCTGCAGCAGGTTCTTTGCGAGGCCTCGGCGGAGAGTGGTGGTTGCCTGGGATTCGACCGTTACATGGAGATGGCGCTCTACGGGCCGGGGCTTGGTTATTACACGGCAGGGCGGCGCAAGTTCGGACAGGAGGGTGATTTCATCACGGCTCCGGAGATTTCACCGCTGTTTGCACGCTGCATCGCCCATGCATTGCGACCGGTGCTGCGGGTATGCGACGCTCCCGTCGTTGTCGAGTTCGGCGCGGGCAGTGGCAAGCTGGCCTGTGAACTCCTGCGGGCATTGCA
>JASFFK010000095.1:0-8138 GCA_050124335.1 Chromatiales bacterium
ATTTGCCATGCACCGCTGATGTGGCGACGCATGAGGAGTTCAGCCAGTTCACCGTCTCCTGCCGCAATGGCCTCGACGATATGACGGTGCTCGGCCAGTGCATTGACCGGGCGTGAAGGGTGCAGCGCCGAACGGTAGCGGCACATGCGGATAAGCTGGTACAGCTCGCTGCTGAGGTGATGGATCAGCCAGTCATTGCCACTGGCCTGTGCAATACGGAAGTGAAAATCGACATCGCCTTCGCGCTGGAAGTAGACCTTGCCGTCGGTCTCCTCGATGTTTTTCTCATGGCTTTCGAGCAATTCCCACAGGGCCTCGATCTCTTCAGCGCTCATGTTTTCGGCTGCGAGTCGCGCCGACATGCCCTCGAGCGCCTCGCGCACCCGGTAGATGTCGCTCATCATCTTGCGCGTGAGGGTTACCACACGTGCGCCTGCATGCGGGATGCGCTGCACGAGATGCATGCCCTCGAGGCGCCGGATTGCCTCGCGTAGCGGACCTCGGCTGATGCCGTGCACTCTTGCCAGCTCCTCTTCCTTGATCTTGGCGCCCTGTTCCAGGCGACCGGTGATGATGTCCTCTTTCAGCTGGTTGCAGACACGGTCCGAGAGGGTCCCGCTGTCGGAGAGGGTTACGACGTTTTCCTTTTTGGTCTGCTCGGGCATATTGTCGACAATCACAGGCTTTGGCTTGGGTAGTTCGGCTATTTTTAGCCTCTTGAGAGTGGATTGTCAACAAAAGCGGGGAATTTTGTTGAGTATTATCGATATTTTTCGATTTTACGCCACTCTTGTCGACAATCCGGGGGCACTGGCTGTGACTCCGGTTGTCCAAAGAGACCTCCAAGCACTGATAACCGGATCGACGCACATCACAAGCCGCATCCCCGGATGACCGCAGAGGGGACATGGAGGCCTGCTATCTGATGAGCCTTCTTGCCTTGAAACGGGAGGCGACGAAGAGAGACATCATTGCAGGTGAAAAGAGACAGGCCTGTGTCGGAATTATCCGGGTACTCAAAGACGGAACTGCATGCAGGTCAGTAACCCGGCCGATCAGCCGGCAACCCCGGCCTGTTTGGGTGTACAGCGGCTGTCATTGGCATAGCAGCTCTCCATGAGATCGATGAAACGTTTCGCCGAAGTGGAAAGGAACTTGCCCTTGCGGGTGACGATGCCGTAGCTGCGTTTGGGAAAGTAGTGGTTCAGCGGCAGGATTGCGAACTTCTCCTTGTCCTCTTCGCTGATGCAGACATCTGTGACAATGGAGATACCCATGCCGATGCTGACGTATTTCTTGATGACTTCCCAGCCACCGGCCTCGAGTGCGACCTGGTAGCTCACGTTGTTTTGGGCGAAGACCATCTTCACGATGTGCCAGGTGCTGAGATGACGCGGTGGCAGGATAAGTCCATGCGGGCTGATATCCTCGAGCTTGAGTTTTTTCTTTTTGGCAAGGGGGTGATCCAGCGGTGTGATCAGCACCGGGTTATAGGTGACAATCGGCTTGTAGATAATATCTTCCGGAACCTCGAGCATGGAGCCGACGGCAAAGTCAATCTCGTCGGCGCGCAGCATCGCGAGTCCGTTGCGTCCTGTTTCGTTGGCGAGCTTGAGCCTGACCCCGGGATACTGTTCCGCGAAGAGACTGACAGGTCCGGGCAGGATGTAGAGGATGGTCGACTCGCCGGCAGCGATCGTGAGTTCACCGGAAGTCAGGTCACCGCAGTGAGCCTCGAAGGTCTCCTGCAGGTGATCGACACCCTGGACGAGTGGCTGCGCGAGGTTATAGAGAATCTCGCCCTCGGCTGTCAGTTTGAGCTGGGGGCCCCTGCGTTCAAACAGTTGCTTGCCGATCTCGCGTTCGAGTGCCTGGATTTGCAGGGAGACCGTTGGCTGGCTGGCGAAGAGTTTTTCGGCAGCCTTGGTGACGCTGCCGAGTTTGGCAGTCTGGCAAAAAGCGCGCAGTTTCTTCAGTCTGTTTTGCTTGTAGTAAACACCTGTCATGGGTCATCTTCCGGAATTGGTGGTCATGCGATTGATTTTTTGTAATATTGTTATTTGCAATATTTAGAATTGAAATTATTGAGTTGTCAAATACATTTTGCCTCCGTAGTCTGCCGTCTGCAGACGATCAGACGGAACCAATGCCGGGATGAACGACACGAGCGCACTGCCAGGAAACTCGGAAGCCATGCCACGGGAGCTCGCAGTGGAACGTTCTGATGACAGCGGCAGAAGGCCTTCCGGACCATGCAGAACACTGCTTCGCAGTTACGAGGCAAAGATTCGAAGCGGTGAATACGAGGAGCAGCAAACCCAGCGCGAGGCCGTGATCCTGCTGCAGGACATCGCCGATCAACTGGAAGCCAATGAGCGAAAGGCGCGCTCAAAACTGACCGGGAAAATCCTGCCGTTCAGGCGCAAGCACAGGCTGGTACCCGGGCTCTATCTCTGGGGTGAAGTCGGCCGCGGCAAGACATGGCTCATGGACCAGTTCTACGCGGCGGTGGAGATTGATAACAAGCTGCGCCTCCACTTCCACCGGTTCATGCAGCGTGTGCATCATGATCTGCAGGAATTTTCATCCGAAGTCGATCCGTTGAAAGTGATTGCCCTGCATATGGGCAAGAAATATCGCCTGATTTGTCTCGACGAGTTCCAGGTTACCGACATCGGCGACACCATGTTGCTACGCAATCTTGTCGAGGCACTCTATGCGCAGGGCATCACGCTGGTGATCACCTCCAATCGCGAACCGGATGACCTCTGCCAGGACTGGTTTCAGCGCGAGCAGTTCAAGCCTGCAGTGGATCTCATCAGGGGAAACTCCGCAGTCATGCATCTGGAGGCGCCTGTTGATTATCGCCTTCTCAACAGCAGACTCGAGGAGATCTTTCTCACTCCTCACGATCACGAAACCGAGCGCATCCTGGAAGACTCATTCAAAGCCATCGCATCCGGCGAGGTCGTGAGGAATGCGGAGCTGATCATCAACAACAGGCCTGTTAACGCCGTGATGAAATCGGAAAACGCTGTCTGGTTTGATTTCGATACGCTCTGCCGCGGTCCGCGGGCCACCAGCGACTATATCCAGATTGCGCGTCTTTTTCCGACAGTCCTTCTGTCTGACGTCCCGGAGCTCAACGAGTCGCTCGACAGTTCGGCGCGCCGCTTCCTGAACCTCGTCGATGAACTCTACGACCAGCGCACGCGGCTGATCTTTTCAGCACGAACATCACTTGAAAAGCTCTATCAGGGTGATACGCTGGCTTTTGAATACCAGAGAGTCCTGAGCCGCTTGCACGAGATGCAAAGTCCCTCGTACCAGCGCGCAAGATAAGAATGAGAATATGAGCAGGCAGCATATTGTCTATTTCGTTTCCGAAAGCACGGCCATCACGGCACAAACGCTTGGCAACAGTCTCCTTTCGCAATTCGAGGATGTCGAGTTCGAGCATCATTACACGCCCTATGTCAACACCGTCGAAAAGGCCGAAGAGCTGGTCAGTGAACTCGGTGAGATCAGCAGGGAAAGCGGTGAGAAACCGATTGTCTTCGCAACCATGCCCGACAAGGAAATCGATGCGCTTCTGCGCAATGCAGACTGCCACTATTACGAACTCTTCTCCGGTTATCTCAAGCAGCTCAGCGAGGCGATCGGAGTGACTCCTTCCTACCGTTTCGGCCTGTCACACGGCATCTCGAATGCGCGTAATTACGACAACCGCATGGATATCGTGAACTACTCGCTGACGCATGACGACGGCATGATTCTCAACGATCTCGAGGAAGCCGATATCATTCTTGTCGGCGTGTCACGCTCCGGCAAGACACCAACATCGCTGTATCTCGCCCTGCAGTTCGGCGTCAAGGCGGCCAACTATCCGCTGACCGAAGAGGACTTCGAGCGTGGCCGCTTTCCGGAAGTGCTGCTCAACAACAGGGACAAGCTTGTTGCCATCACCATCGATCCGCTGCGCCTCCAGGAGATACGCGAGAAGCGTCGACCGGGCAGCAGTTATGCTTCGCTGCCCGTGTGCCAGCAGGAAGTGCGCCAGGCGGAACGTTTTTTCAGCCGCTACGATCTGCCGGTCCTTGATTCGACCACCAGGTCGATCGAGGAGCTCGCCTCGCAGATCGTGCGCGTACACCATGTTCACCATCCCGTAAAACGACCCAGGATTCCCCATGAATAACTATGTCATCTGGCTGGACCAGCTTGGTATCGGCGATATCGAAGATGTCGGTGGCAAGAATGCGTCTCTCGGAGAGATGATCCGAAACCTGACGAACCTTGGTGTGAAAGTGCCCGGGGGATTTGCCACCACGGCCCATGCCTACCGCGAGTTCCTCGCGCACGAGGGTCTCGGTGACAGGATCAATGCAAGACTTGATGCTCTCGATGTCGACAATATCTCCGACCTCACCACAGCCGGCAGGGAGATCCGGGGCTGGATCATGGAAGTCCCGTTGCCTGCTCAACTGGAACTGGCCATCGACCATGCCTACACCGATCTCGAGAGACAGTATGGCAGGGACGTGAGCTGGGCCGTGCGCTCTTCCGCGACTGCAGAAGACTTGCCGGATGCTTCCTTCGCCGGACAGCAGGAGACCTTCCTCAATGTTTCTGGCCTCAATGAAATCAAGCTTGCCATTCGACGTGTCTTCGCCTCTCTGTTCACGGACCGGGCCATCACCTACCGCGAACACCAGGGCTATGCCCACAGCAACGTCGCGCTCTCTGCGGGCATCCAGAAAATGGTGCGGTCCGATATCGGTGCGAGCGGCGTCATGTTCACACTCGATACCGAGTCCGGTTTCCGGGACGTGGTCTTCGTGACCTCGAGCTACGGTCTTGGCGAGATGGTCGTGCAGGGTGCCGTCAATCCAGACGAGTTCTACGTGCACAAGCCGACACTCGAGGCCGGGCGTCCGGCTGTGTTGCGGCGCAACGTCGGGAGCAAGGCCATCAAGATGGTTTATGACAGTGATGGCGAGGAACCTGTCAAAAAGGTCGATGTCGACGAGTCGGAGCGCCTGCTGTTTTCAATCAACGACAGCCAGGTCGAGGAACTGGCCCGCCAGGCTGTCATTGTCGAGAAGCACTACCAGCGTCCGATGGACATCGAGTGGGCGCTCGATGGCCTCGATGGCGAACTCTACATTGTCCAGGCGAGACCTGAAACAGTACAGAGCAGGGCAGGGAATGTTCTCGAGCGCTTCGAGATGAAGGAACGCGGCAAGGTGCTCTCCGAGGGGCGTTCCATCGGCGGGCGCATTGGTGCCGGCACGGCGCGTCTCATCATGAATCTCGACCACATGGACCGTATCCGGGAAGGCGACGTACTCGTCACCGACATGACCGATCCTGACTGGGAACCGATCATGAAACGCGCCTCGGCCATTGTCACGAACAGGGGCGGGCGTACCTGCCATGCAGCAATCATCGCACGCGAGCTTGGCGTGCCCGCGGTTGTCGGTGCAGGCGATGCGACCTACGAGATTCAGGATGGCCAGGAAGTCACGGTCTCCTGCGCCGAGGGTGATACCGGCTATGTCTACGAGGGCAAGCTGGACTTCAATGTCAGCAGGGTCGAGCTGGGTAAATTGCCGGAACTGCCGATCAAGATGATGATGAATGTCGGCAACCCTGACAGCGCCTTCGACTTTTGCCAGATCCCGAACCAGGGTGTCGGGCTGGCCCGAATGGAGTTCATCATCAACAACATGATCGGCATCCACCCGCGGGCGCTGCTCGAAGTCGATCAGCAGCCCCGCCAGGTGCAGAAAGCCATCAGGCGGCAGATCGCTGCCTATCCTGATGCAAAAGAATTTTTCATCCGCAAGATCATGGAGGGCGTCTCGACGATTGCGGCAGCGTTCCATCCCCACCCGGTCATCCTGCGGATGTCGGATTTCAAGTCCAACGAGTATGCAAATCTCGTCGGCGGCGAGCACTACGAACCGCACGAGGAAAACCCGATGATCGGTTTCCGCGGTGCAGCCCGCTATCTCGATCCCGGTTTTCGTGTCTGTTTCGAGATGGAATGCGAAGCGATCAGGCGTGTGCGTAACGACATGGGTCTGACGAACCTCGAACTCATGATTCCATTCGTGCGGACGCTGGAAGAGGCCAAAGGTGTCTCGGAACTGCTGGCGATGAATGGACTTGGCCGCGGCGAACATGGTCTGCGGCACATCATGATGTGTGAGCTGCCCTCGAATGCCGTGCTGGCGGAAGAGTTCCTCGAGTATTTCGACGGCTTCTCCATCGGTTCCAACGACATGACCCAGCTGACGCTCGGCCTCGACCGTGATTCCAGCCTCGTCGCCTTGTCTTTCGATGAGCGCAACCCGGCCGTCAAGGCAATGCTCAAGATGGCCATCGACGCCTGTCGCAAGCAGGGCAAGTATGTCGGCATCTGCGGCCAGGGCCCGTCGGATCATCCCGAACTGGCCGAGTGGCTCATGGAGCAGGGAATCAGCAGCGTCTCGCTGAATCCGGATACCGTGCTTAGCACCTGGCTCAGGCTTGCGGAACAGACGAAATGAGCACCGGACCCGCGAGCGGTGTCTTCAAGGGCGCCTGGCTCACGGATGTCGATGACACACTGCTGAAGTCGGGCCATCGCCCGGATGATCACTGGATCGGGGAACTCGCGCAATTCGTACGTACCCTGAGGAAACACGGCATCCTCTGGGCGCCTGTTAGCGGTGTCGCCATCAGCAAGATGGGACCGCGCATGCTCTACCGCCTGCCCGAAGAGTTGCTTGACAATGTCTTCTATTTCGGCGGTGAAGGCAGCACAAGGAGTCACTTCCACGCCGCCGGCAGCAGCTGGGTCGACGATTCGGCCTTCAAGCGTCACTTCACTGATGCCCAGGCGCTCGCAGTCATCGGCGAGCTGGAACTGCGCGCCTGGTTTGCCCACCACTATCACACCGGCGATCTCCACGACGAGCGTATCGAGCGGCACATCACGGATGCACAGGCCGTTCTCGAGGAGAGAGGTTTCGCCGGCATGCCGTGCCTCGTCGACCAGATGAAGGCAAAGCTCGATGAGCACGGTTTCGACAGCGGCAAGTCGGAGACCTATTTTCGCGGTGGTGCGCTGAGCTGGATGATGTTTGGCGATATCTCCGTGCAGCACTACAGGGGCGAGCACGAGACACAGGTGCGCATGGCCATCAGCCATTTCATCCGCGACAGGCTCGAGGAGCTCGATCATCTCAGGGCGCTTGGCGAGAACGGTATCGGCATGCCCTATATGCATGCCACGCGCGGGATCAAGCTCGTGCTCATGGGGAACGACAAGGGCCGGGCGGCCGAGGAACTCCACCATGTCCTGGGTATCCCGGCAGACCACATTCTTTTTGTCGGCAACGAACTCTTCGACGGCGGCAATGACGATACCGTGCGCCGCGTCGAGGATGTCGTGCTCTTGTCGGTCGGCGAGAAGGAGGACCCGGGCGTCATCAACGGTGGCGTGCAGGTCGACGCCAACCGGCACTGGATGGAGTGGGCTGTTGCACAACTCGAGGCAGGTATCGCCTGGCCGGAGATCCTGAAGCAGCTGCCTGTCGAGGCGGAGAGAAAGCTGGTTACGGACCGCGTCACCACACAGCTGGGCTATGCCTCGAAAACCTCCGTCTGGCATGGACGGATGGCAGAGATCATTCCGCTGGAGATTCTCACAGAGCTGATCCTGAATCACCGCAAGGCCTATGTCGATAATCGCCAGGTCCTGGTCGCGATGCGGCGTATCCAGTATGAAATGGTCTCGCGGCTCGCCTCTCTCGAGCGTTATCACTACGACGAGGCAATCAAGATGGCGCGCCGTCTGCTACGCAGCGGCGACAGGAATGTCGACGAAGAGAAGCAGGCAAGGAGTGATGAACTCGTTCGCCTTTTGCTGCCTGAGCTAAAGGGTATGCTCACGACAATCTTTATCGACCGACACGATCTCGGCAATAACACTGTGCACAAGTATCTCGATGGTGCGCATAGTCTGGATGCCGTCCGTGAGGCCGTTGCGACACTGATCCGAACCAGTGCTGATGTCGGGGACCCGAAGCCTGAGCTCGATCGTCTTGATGAGACGGTGGACAACTGGACAATGCGCATCCATGACGCTT
>JASFFK010000096.1:0-8112 GCA_050124335.1 Chromatiales bacterium
GCTACGACATCGATCTTTTCAAGTGCATCTTCTGCGGATTCTGCGAGGAGTCCTGCCCGGTCGATGCCATCGTCGAAACCAGGCATTACGAATACCACTTTGAAAGTCGCGAGGGTAGTGTCATCACCAAGCAGGAGCTGCTTGCCAATGGCGACCGTTTCGAAGAACAAATCGCAGCCGATCGCGCTGCCCAGGCACAATACCGATGAGTTTCGAGAAATTCGTTTTTTATGTGTTCGCCGCCGTGCTGGTGTTTTCCGCCACCATGGTCATTACGCGTCGCAACCCCGTCCACTCGGTGCTGTTCCTCGTGCTGGCTTTCTTCAATGCGGCAGGTCTCTGGATGCTGCTCGAGGCGGAGTTTCTCGCCATCACCCTCGTGCTGGTCTACGTCGGTGCCGTCATGGTGCTCTTTCTCTTCGTAGTCATGATGCTCGACATCGAGGTCGCCGAGTTGCGAGCAAGCTTTATCAAATACATGCCGATCGGCATCCTGATCGGGCTGCTCATGATCGTTGAACTGCTCCTCGTCGTCGGCCCGGAGCACTTCGGACTCGACAAGTACGCGGCACCCGCAAAACATGCTGCGGATTACAGCAATACCCGGGAGCTGGGCGAGATGCTCTACACGAACTATCTCTACCCCTTCGAAATCGCCGCCGTGATCCTGCTGGTCGCGATCGTCGCCGCCATCAGCCTGACTCTGCGTCGCAGGCCGGAAACCAGGTACCAGGATCCGGCAAGCCAGGTGGTCGTCAAGAAGAAAGACCGCCTGAAGATCGTCAAGATGGAGGCAGAAGAGTGATTTCGCTGACCGAATACCTGATCGTTGCCGCCATTCTCTTTTCCCTGAGTGTCATCGGCATCTTCCTGAACCGCAAGAACCTCATTCTGCTGTTGATGTGCATCGAACTCATGCTGCTGGCAGTAAATATCAATTTCGTCGCCTTCTCTGCCTATCTCGGCGATATCACCGGCCAGGTGTTCGTCTTTTTCATTCTCACGGTTGCGGCTGCAGAAGCTGCAATCGGTCTTGCCATTCTCGTCGTGCTCTTCCGTAACAGGCGCACGATCAATGTGCAGGATCTGGATACGCTCAAGGGGTAGGGGATGGAAGCGATACTGCTAACGATCGTTCTTGCACCGCTTGCCGGTTCTGTCATTGCCGGCCTGCTGCGCAACCAGATTGGCCGGAAAGGCGCTCACAGCATCACGATTCTCGGCGTGGGCATCTCCTGCCTGCTGTCGCTCTATGTGCTGAAAGTCTTTGCTTTCGACGGCGCGCCAGTCTACAACGAGTCTGTCTACACCTGGATGGTGACTGATGGACTGCGCTTCGAGATCGGCTTCCTGATCGACAATCTCACGGCCATGATGATGGCGGTCGTGACCTTCGTCTCACTGATGGTGCATATCTACACCATCGGCTACATGGCACACGAGGAGGGCTACCAGCGCTTCTTCAGCTACATCGCGCTTTTCACCTTCTCGATGCTGATGCTGGTCATGTCGAACAACTTCCTGCAGCTTTTCTTCGGCTGGGAAGCGGTCGGGCTGGTCTCCTACCTGCTGATCGGCTTCTATTTCAAGAAGGAGTCTGCAATCTTCGCCAACCTCAAGGCCTTCCTCGTCAATCGCGTTGGCGATTTCGGGTTCGTGCTGGGTATCGCGGCCGTTGCCATGTACTTCAACAGCCTCGACTATGCCGAGGTCTTCTCACAGGCCGGCAATCTTGCCGATACGCAGATCCATATCATGGGCGACGAGAGCTGGTCGCTGATGACGGTCATCTGCATCCTGCTGTTCATCGGTGCCATGGGGAAATCAGCGCAGGTGCCGCTACACATCTGGTTGCCTGATTCCATGGAGGGTCCGACACCCATCTCGGCCCTGATTCATGCCGCGACCATGGTCACCGCCGGTATCTTCATGGTGGCGCGCATGTCGCCGCTCTACGAATTCAGTGAGACAGCATTGAGTTTCGTCCTCGTGATTGGCGCAACGACGGCCTTTTTCACGGGACTCATCGGTATCGTGCAGAATGACATCAAGCGCGTGGTTGCCTACTCGACGCTGTCCCAGCTGGGCTACATGATCACCGCACTCGGTGCGTCTGCCTACGCGGCCGGCGTCTTCCATCTGATGACACACGCCTTTTTCAAGGCACTGCTCTTCCTTGCCGCGGGCTCGGTCATCATCGGCATGCACCACGACCAGGATATTCGCAACATGGGCGGCCTGCGCAAGTACATGCCGATCACCTGGATCACTTCGCTGCTGGGCTCGCTGGCGCTGATCGGCTTCCCCTTCCTGTCGGGCTTCTTCTCGAAAGACGCCATTATCGAGGCGGTCGGTCATGCCGAGCGTTTCGGATCGACCTATGCTCACTGGCTTCTCGTCGCAGGCGTCTTCGTGACCGCACTCTACAGCTTCCGCATGTTCTTCCTTGTCTTCCATGGCGAGGGTCCGCGTCATTTCGAGCCGCATCATGATGTGCTGGACGATCATGGTGATGCAGAAGCCCAGGAACATCACTACGTCCATGATGAACCGAGACCGCACGAATCGCCCTGGGTGGTCACCATACCGCTGATCCTGCTGGCGATCCCGTCCGTCGCGATCGGCTGGTTCACCATCGGCCCGATGCTCTTCGGTGATTTCTTCAAGGGCGTGCTCCACGTGGCCCCGGAGAATGATGTGCTGGCTGAGCTCGGCGCGCATTTCCATGGGCCCATGTCTTTTGTGACCCACGGGATCACAGGGCTGCCGTTCATCCTGTCCATGCTTGG
This sequence comes from Chromatiales bacterium, assembly GCA_050124335.1. GTDB lineage: Bacteria > Pseudomonadota > Gammaproteobacteria > Chromatiales > Chromatiaceae > Sva-25. The sequence continues at coordinate 2,790 of JASFFK010000096.1, forward strand.
CCTCTTCACGGCGTTCGTCTTCTACATGGTCAAGAAGAACTGGGCGTTCGAGGTCAGGATGCGCTTCGACTGGCTGCATAGACTGCTGGACAAGAAATACTACATGGACGAAATCGTTCAATTCGTGTTTGCCGGCGGCAGCCGACTGCTCGGCAAGGTGCTGTGGAAGGCCGGTGACCAGTTCCTGATCGACGGCGTAGCCGTCAACGGATCGGCGCACGGTGTCGGCAAGCTCGCTGCCGTGATGCGCTATCTGCAAACCGGATTGATCAATCACTATGCGATCGCAATGATCCTTGGCCTCATCGCCCTGGGTTACTGGTTTGCATTGCGATAACAACAAATGAGTTAAAGGACAAGGCATGAGTGCTGACTGGCCAATTCTGAGCATCATCATCTGGCTGCCGATCATCGGGGGGTTGCTGGTGCTCGCCAGTGGAGACAGGGCGCCCAACATTTCGCGTTGGCTGGCGTTGTTTGTCTCTATCGCGACATTCCTGCTGAGCCTGCCGCTGTGGGCCGGCTTCGACAGCACCACGGCCAGCATGCAGTTCGTCGAAAAAGCGGCCTGGATCCCCGCCTACGATATCAATTACTACCTGGGTGTCGACGGCATCTCCATGCCGCTCATCATCCTCACGACCTTCATCACGGTGCTGGTCATCATCGCGGGATGGGAGGTTATCCAGTACAAGCCGTCGCTCTACATGGCCGCATTTCTCGTCATGGAAGGTGTCATGGTTGGCGTCTTCGCGGCGCTCGATTCCATGCTCTTCTATGTTTTCTGGGAAGCCATGCTGCTGCCGATGTTCCTGATCATCGGCATCTGGGGCGGACCGCGGCGTGTTTATGCGACGATCAAGTTTTTCCTCTATACCTTCCTCGGCTCGGTGTTCATGCTGGTCGCGCTGATCTACATGTACTTCCAGTCAGGCAGCATGGAGATCCTCGCTTTTCATGACCTGAAGCTGGGCCTGACCGAACAGATCCTCATCTTCATCGCATTCCTGCTGGCATTCGCGGTCAAGGTGCCGATGTGGCCGGTGCATACCTGGCTGCCCGATGCGCACGTCGAGGCGCCAACCGGCGGGTCCGTGATCCTGGCTGCCATCATGCTGAAGATCGGCGGCTACGGTTTCCTGCGTTTCAGCATGCCGATCACGCCCGATGCGAGCCGTGAACTCGACTGGTTCATCATCCTGCTGTCGCTCATCGCAGTCGTGTATATCGGCTTCGTTGCACTCGTCCAGCAGGACATGAAGAAACTCATCGCCTATTCATCGATCTCGCACATGGGCTTTGTGACCCTTGGCTTCTTCATCGTCTTCATGATTGCCGCCAACCCTGATGCCTCCAGCGGTGCCGTCCTCGGTGTCCAGGGCGGCATGGTGCAGATGGTGTCGCACGGCTTCATTTCGGCCGCGATGTTCCTGTGTGTCGGTGTCCTCTATGACCGGCTGCACTCGCGCGAAATCAGTGACTATGGTGGTGTTGTCAATGTCATGCCCTGGTTCGCAGCCTTCACGGTGCTATTCGCCATGGCCAACGCGGGCCTGCCGGGCACGTCCGGCTTCGTCGGCGAATTCATGGTCATCCTCGCAAGCTTCCGGGCCAATTTCTGGTTTGCGCTGCTCGCTGCCATTACGCTGATCGTCGGTGCGGCCTACACGCTATGGATGGTCAAGCGCGTGATATTCGGTGATGTCGTGAAAGAGAGCGTCGCAGGGTTGCAGGACATCAATGGTCGCGAGGCCTTCGTGCTTGCAACGCTGGCTTTCATGGTACTGCTGCTCGGTGTCTGGCCGGCCCCTCTGATCGATGTCATGGAAGTGACCGTGACGAATCTCGTAGAACAAATTACCGTCTCGAAATTGTGAGGACGCGACCATGACTTTCGATCACTCACAACTCATCCCGGTCCTGCCGGAAATCGTCCTGCTTGCCGGCGCCTCACTTGTTCTTCTCGTCGATCTCTTTACGCCACGAGACAAGGACCGCATGTGGTCGTACGCCCTGACGATTGCTACGCTGCTTGCGGGTATTGCCGCAGTCGGCTACACGGGGGGACCCGACAGGCAGATCGTGTTCGAGGCAACCTATGTGCGCGATGCCATGAGCGATACGCTCAAGATAGCACTCATGATCATCGCCATTCCGGTCTTCATCTACGGCAGGGAAGGGCTGCGCAAGCAGGGGGAATGGCGTGCCGAGTACCTGATGCTGGCGCTGTTTGCCATTCTCGGCATGATGATCATGATCTCGGCCAACGGCTTTCTGACCATGTATCTCGGTCTTGAGCTCCTGACATTGTGTCTCTATGCGCTCGTGGCTTTCTGTCGTGATTCGGCGAGAGGTGCGGAAGCGGCCATGAAGTACTTCGTGCTCGGTGCGCTCGCGTCCGGTCTCCTGCTCTACGGGATCTCGATGATCTACGGAGCGACTGGCAAGCTCGACTTCCAGGGCGTTTCCGCTGCCCTGGTCTCCGGCAACATGGATGAAACCGTGCTGGTCTTCGGTCTCGTCTTTGTTGTCATCGGCATTGCATTCAAGTTCGGTGCCGTGCCTTTCCACATGTGGGCGCCCGACGTCTACGACGGCGCATCCACACCTGTGACGCTGTTACTCGGATCACTGCCGAAAATTGCTGCTTTCGGACTTGCCATGCGCATACTCGTCGAAGGCATGGGGCCGCTTGCAGAGCACTGGTCGATGATGCTCGTGATCCTCTCCGTGCTCTCGATGGCACTCGGCAACATCGTCGCCATCGCGCAGGACAACATCAAGCGCATGCTGGCCTATTCGACCATTTCACATGTCGGCTTCATTTTTCTGGGTATCCTCTCGGGCACCGAAGAGGGTTACAAGGCGGCCATGTTCTACGCCATTGTCTATTCGGCCATGGCAGCCGGGGGCTTCGGCATTCTTGTCGCACTCGATCGCAAGGGGGCGGTTGTCGACCAGCTCTACCAGCTCAAGGGGCTCAATGATCGTCACCCCTGGCTTGCCGCGACAATGCTCCTGATCATGTTCTCCATGGCAGGCGTACCGCCGACAGTCGGTTTCTGGGCGAAGCTGTTCGTGCTCGATGCAGTCGTTTCCATCGACATGACCTGGCTGGCGATCGTCGCGGTCGCCTTCTCCATCATTGGCGCCTTTTACTACCTGCGTGTCGTGAAATTCATGTACTTCGACAAGCCGATCGACGATGCGCCTGTCGAGGTGGGGGGCGCGGCACAGTTTGCGCTTGGTGTTAACGGCATCGCCATGCTTGCGCTGGGCTTCTTCCCGACCCTGATCATGGCCTACCTGCACATCTGATTTTTCGCTCTGGCCTGAGAACAGGGACGCTGAGAACAGGGACGCTTAGAACACAAAGGTCCGCTAAGGACGCAGAGCGATCCCGGGAAATAGAAACGCCAGCCTTTCGGCTGGCATGATTCTCTATGCAGGCGATTGCCCGACTTTCTTTGGAGCCAGGTCGTTAATCACTATTGATTGTCCTTTGCGCTGCTCTGCGACCTCTGCGTCCAAATAAAAGGATACTGGTGTCGGAGATTATTTTCCGCAGGAAAATGATCTCTGATACCAGGCAGCTGTGCCCAGGCAAGCGGAGTCAGAGATCATTACGTGGCGCACAATTGGCGTGAACTGGTATCGTGGAGACAGAGAGTTTTTGCGGTCTTGAGAAAAATTATCTCCGACACCTGACCGCACCAGCTTGAAGAAGAGTGTTTATTCGCGACCGGAACTGTTCAGGATCTTGATTTCAGGATGCCGTAAACCAGTGTTCCCCAGCCGATCAGGAAGAGGGTGCCGCCGATCGGTGTGACAGCGCCGAGCCAGCGCGGCCCGCCGAGCGCCATGAGAAACAGTGTGCCGCTGAAAATCAGGATGCCGGTCAAAAAGAGCCATCCCGACATCGCGATGGATCGCGTGAGAAACAGATGGTGCAGGATTCCGCAGAAGATTATCGCCATGGCATGGATGCCGAGATAGAGATTGCCAGTCCTGAACCAGGCCTGCTGTTCGGCCGACATGAGGGTTTTCAGGCCATGCGCGCCGAATGCACCGAGCGCGACAAAAAGAAACCCGAAAACAGCACCGGCAATGATCAGCTTGCGTGTCTGACTGTTCATGCCGACAGCGCTTCGAGGGATTCACGTGCGATCTCGCTGACCTCGTCGCTCTGGTCCCCGAGCAGTCTGTGCAGCGTCTGGCGGCTGCTCTCGGTATCGACGAGGGAGAGATAATGCGCGGCGTCGGCGCGCACGGATTGGTGCTGCGAGCCCGTCAGCGCCGTCAGGGCATCTTCTGCGGATACGACCTGCGCTGCTGGCAGTTCCTCCAGCAGTGCGCCAATCCCGATGCGCACGGCCATTGGCGTGTCCAGGTCATCGAGAAGCGTGACGAGCGATGGAAGGTTGTCGGGTTTGTCCGAAATTGCTTTCAGGGCCTCGTCGAGCCTGCTCGTCTCGAGGAGATGGACGAGATGGTCGACAGGATCCGCACGACCGGCTTTTTCGATGGCTTCGCGAATCTCCTGTGGCGTCAGTGCGCCAAGAAGCTCGAAGTTGCCAATTCTTGTCCAGGGAACACTGCGCGTACCTGCTTTTTCGGCTGCTTCCGGATGGATGGCAATGTTGGTTACTTCCAGCGATCCGATATCGCCGCGTTTGACGAATTCGGAGAGGGCCTGAAGAACCTTCGGACAATGAGGACAGCCCGGTGCAATCAACAGCGTTGCATCGGGGGCGCTCGTCGTATTATCTGGCATGCGAAACTTCGAGAAAGGAACTAACTATCTGAATTCTATTGTGATTGCGTATTTCAATAAAGCGGTATTTGTCCGGACTGTGTGCAGAATAGTGGCATTTTCCTGCGTGCTGTAAACACCGGAGCAAGTCAAATCGGCTTCGCCGTTTTCTACAGGCAACCCCGCTCTGACCCTGTGTCCCCGGCAAGCCATGTGAGCCTTGAATGTGCAGAGACCCCCGAACAAGCCCGCTTTTCGATGCGTGTTTTGCGTTAGAGTTGGCGACAGGTCAATCACGTGAATCGACGCCAACCGGAAGCATGCAACCCGTCATCTCAATATCCAGCCTCAACAAGGTCTACAAATCCGGCTATCAGGCATTGAAAGAGGTCAATCTCGAGATCGAGAAGGGCGAGATTTTTGCCTTGCTCGGGCCGAACGGTGCCGGCAAGACGACCCTGATCAGCATCATTTGCGGCATCGTGCAGTTCAGCGGTGGCAAGGTTCTGGCTGGTGGCCACGATATTGTCAGGGACTATCGCAAGAGCCGGTCGATGATCGGCCTGGTTC